>NZ_JBHNYX010000007.1:0-158270 GCF_054960505.1 Alteromonas sp. G4i13
AGCCTGCATAAGCAGGCTTTAACTGTGTCTTAGGGAGACGGGATTACTTACTCATATGAGTATGATAGTGTCACACCGCTGTATGACGAATAAGCGCGAATACCAATGTGCCATGTGCCTGACGCTGGCGCGTCGAATGTACATACTTCGCTGTTGCCATTTTGATAAGGACGACAATCATAGCTATTCGTTTCTGGCTGTGAGCCAAACTTCACGTATAGATCAGCATCGCCTGAACCACCAGAGGTACGAATAGTCATCTGCGTTACACCTTCAGGAATCGTCCAAGTGTAGCGGTCCCAGTTTCTGCGCGTACCTGAAAGGCCGGTTAGCTGACCTGATACTGGTTCTACGCCAGGCTCAGAGCCGCCACCGCCACCAGTACCGCCACCGGCACAACCGTTGGTGTTAAGGTAATTGTAGGCATCAGCAAGCTGCATTAAGCCATAACCGTAGAAGTTATCACGACCCGCACTGCCTTTATCTTCGGCCGTTGCATTAAGTGCACTACGAATTTGGTTGTTTGAACACTGCGGGAAATAACTCCACACTAGTGCTGCACCACCAGCTACGTGTGGCGTCGCCATAGATGTACCGCTGAGTGAAGCGTAGGTATTTGTTGGATAGGTAGACTGAACTGCACTGCCTGGCGCGGCAATTTCAACCTGATCGTTATATTGGCTGTAGCTTGCACGATTTTCGTTTGAGTCTACTGCCGCAACTGACATTACTGCATCATATGAAGCAGGGTAAGACTTCGCACTGTTACCGTCGTTACCTGCCGCCGCAACTAACAACATGCCTGCATCTGTGAAGCTCTGCATTGCATTTCGCTCGGTAGTTGACGAACTGCCGCCACCTAAGCTCATGTTAACAACGTTCGAGCCGGCATCCTGACATTGGGTGATAGCATCGATAAGGTCAGATGCGTAAGTCCATTGGCCATTGTCGTTAAAGATTTTAACGATATGCATATCCACGCCAGGATACACACCAACTACACCTTCGTTATTATCGTATGCTGCAATGGTGCCCGCTACGTGGGTACCGTGACCGTTACCATCGTTATACCAGTTACCTACAGCACTATTATTTGCCTGACCTGTAACGCCATCGTTTGTTCCAGGCAAATCTGGGTGACCCAGGTTGTAACCTGTATCGATGATACATACTTTGCGAGCCGTAGTATCTGACTGTGCAAATTGATTAGCCTGAACCATTGTGTAGCCGTAAGGCGTGGTCTGCGCCATAGGCTTACGACGAACGTCCACTTCAATACTTTCTACGTTTGGATTTTTACGAAGCTTGTTCAGCGCTGACTTACTCATCGTAGCCGCTACCATTTTATGCTTCTTAAGCTCTTTCTTAATTGCACCACCTGCTTTTCTCACTTCTGATTTAGCAGACGCAATATCGAAAGGCTTTTTACCTTTTACTTTGGCACTTGAGATTTGACCTTTACCTTTTAATGCACTCACTTCAACCGTTTCACTGGTCATCTCATCTTTGAACTTGATGATGTAACGCTCTTGGTCAGTGGTGACAAGACGATCGACAGTCAATCGCTTACCTAGTGCTTGTTTTAGGGTTTGAGGCTTTTCTTTAACTTTTACCAGACCTTCGCCTGCTGCCATTGCAGAATTACCCATTAAGCCAAGTGATACAGCTAGAGCAGCTGCTGTTAGACATGTGTGTTTCTTATTTAATTTTGAGTTCAAAATTTATTTCCTGTTTTATCTGTCTTATTAACTTCAACACTGTTTTATTCCGTGCTTTGGAAGCTATTTGTTATTAAATGACATACAGGTATAACCATTACCTCATACGAAAAGCTCATCCATGACAACCGACGCAACTGCGTTGCAACGACCTACCCGTTTGTCAGGTATGCAAATAAACGGTATTACCAATTATTTACAGAGCTCATATTAGGCGGCGAATCAGGCTGTTGAGTATGTTGCCTTAACCCTGGTGAGCATTTTTAATACCTTTAAAAATGCACAAAAAACAACACAACTTATGAAGAGCGCGCCAAATGTGTATTACGAGCAGATTCATGGTAGGAATAAAAAACTATAATTAACATTAATTTCACAAATTCAAATGTAACAAAATATTAAACTCTTTATAAGTTTTACTTAAATATAAAAAAAGCGTGTACCCAAAGGTACACGCTTTTTTAAAAACCAATTGAAAACTCATTAGAGGCTCAATTCTAGCAACTTTGTCTCATAAACTGCGCTGTCTTACGATCTCGTATAAGCACACGCCGGTTGCTACGGACACATTTAAACTTGTCACGCTGCCAGCCATAGGGAGCTTCACCAACTCATCGCATGTTTCTTTGGTGAGCCTACGCATGCCCTTACCTTCAGCCCCCATTACTAATGCAGTTGGGCCTTTCAGGTCTACATCATAAAGGGTCTTATCGGTTTCACCGGCTGTGCCAACAATCCAAAGGCCTTTATCTTGAAGGTGCTTCAAGGTTCTGGCCAGGTTCGTGATTTGAATAAGTGGAACCACTTCAGCTGCACCACAGGCCACCTTTCTTACTGTGCCGTTTAAGCTTGCTGATTTATCTTTCGGTACTACTACCGCGTTCACCCCTGCTCCATCTGCAGTACGCAGGCACGCACCTAGATTATGCGGGTCGGTAACACCGTCTAGTACCAAGATTAAAGGCTGCGCTTCGCTTTCTAAAATTTTGTCTAAGTCAGCTTCATCTAGCACGCGGGCTGGTTTCGCTCTTGCTACCACGCCTTGGTGTTGTTCACCGCTTACTTTGTCATCTAGCGCTTTGCGCTGACAAAACTGAACGGAAATACCGAAACGACGGGCTTGGTTAACAATGTTGGTTAGGCGCTCGTCATTGCGACCTTTTAACACTAACACTTCCATTACACGCTCGGGTTCTTTTTCAAGTACCGACTGCATGGCATGTAAACCGTATAACCATTCTTGCTGCGCCATTTAACGCTTACCTCTTTTATTCAATGACAGTGTTTTGCCGCTACTACCGCCTTTGGCGCTGCCGCGACTTGACGATTTTCCACCGCTACGACTAGACGAGCTTGAGCCGCCTTTGCCTTTGTTCCCTTTTTTATCAGAACGCGAGCCTTTGTCAGAGCGTGATTTGTTATCAAAACGAGTAGGTTTATCTGAAGCCTTTTTCGCAGACCTCACTTTTACCTTCTTACCCTTAGTGCCGCGCAGCATAGACTTATCGAGTAATAAATCAATCTTTCTTTCATCAAGGTTGACCGCTGCTACGGTTACTTCAACCGTATCACCCAACCTGAACTGGCGATGGCCCGACTCACCAACCAGCGCTTGTTTTACATCGTCATAGTGATAATAGTCATCATCTAGCGATGTAATGTGTACTAGGCCGTCGATGTGATATTCGGTAAGACGTATAAATAAACCAAAGTTAGTGACCGAGCTGACCACACCTTCAAAAGTGTCGCCGACGTGGTCGAGCATAAACTCGCACTTAAGCCAGTCGGCTACATCGCGGGTGGCATCATCGGCGCGGCGCTCCGTCATAGAACACTGCTCACCTAACTGTTCAATTTCTTCAACAGTGTAATTTTTCGCGCCACTTACCGCTTTTTTGCCTTGCTGTTTGGCAATAATGCCTTTTAGCGCACGGTGCACGACCAAGTCTGGGTAGCGACGGATAGGTGACGTGAAGTGCGCGTAAGCTTCTAGCGCCAAACCAAAGTGACCTACGTTGTCACCGTCGTAAACCGCTTGCTTCATAGAGCGCAGCAACATGGTTTGAATTAGTTCTTCGTCCACTCGACCGCGGGTTTTAAGCACCACATCGGTAAATGCGGCAGGCTCCGCGTCTTCAACTATGCGATGCGGGATACCAATTTCACTTAAGTAGCTGGTAAATGCAGTCAGCCTGTCGGCGTCTGGTTTGTCGTGCACACGATACAGCGCTGGCGCTTCATGCTTTTCAAGCATAAGCGCCGCACTTACGTTTGCCATGATCATGCACTCTTCAATAAGCTTGTGTGCGTCGTTACGCACCAACGGCACAATATTTTCTATCTTGCGCTGGGCGTTGAATACGAACTTCACTTCTTGGGTTTCAAACTCAATGGCTCCGCGCTTGGCACGGGCTTTTTTAAGCGCGCGGTACAAGTCGTGAAGATTGCGTAGATGAGGTACATGAGGCTCGTAACGCTGATGAAGTTCTTTGTCGCCCTGCAGAATATTCCACACTTTAGTGTAGGTTAAACGGGCGTGTGAGTTCATGACTGCTTCGTAAAACTGGAATTCTTCTAGTTTACCATTTGCACTGATGGTCATCTCACACACCATACATAGGCGATCGACTTCAGGGTTTAGTGAACATAAGCCGTTTGACAGTACTTCTGGCAACATTGGAATTACTTGGTCAGGGAAGTAAACCGAGTTACCGCGTTGCTGCGCTTCATCATCAAGGGCTGAGCCTGTTCTTACATAATGACTTACATCGGCAATGGCTACCCACAGTTGCCAGCCGCCATCGTCTAGCGGTTCACAATATACTGCGTCATCGAAGTCGCGGGCGTCTTCACCATCGATGGTGACCAGCGGAAGCTGGCGTAAATCGATGCGTCCTTCTTTGGCTTCTTCGGGCACTTGGTCAGTTAGATTTTCCACTTGCTTGGTTACGCCTTTAGGCAACTGATGTGGAATATCAAACGTACGAAGTGCCATTTCTATTTCCATACCTGGCGCCATATGTTCACCAAGTACTTCAACAATTTTGCCCACCGGACTCATTTTACGGCGTGGACGCTGGGTAAGCTCTACCACAACCACCTGCCCCATTCGAGCACCGTGTGTGCTCTCTGGTGGAATAACAATTTCGTGCTGCAACCGGCTGTCATCTGGCACAACCATGCCAAAACCTTGTTCAACAAAGTAGCGGCCAACAATTGGCTCGCTGCGTGGCTCTATGACTTGCGTAACAAACGCTTCTTTTCTTCCGCGGCGATCGGTTCCGCTAATGCGCGCTTCTACCACATCGTCGTGAAGGAACAGGTTCATTTGCCCAGCACTGATAAATAAATCACCGCTCTTATCTTCAGGACGCAAAAAGCCGTAGCCATCACGGTGACCAATAATTCTGCCTTTAATGAGTTCATCACGGTTTTGGAGAATGTATTTTTTCTGCTTGGTAAATTGCACCTGACCTTCGCGCTCCATGGCACGTAGTCGGCGCTGAATTCCAATTCGCGCTTCTTCGTCGAAGGCGTTCACCAAGTTACAGATATCAAGAAACGACAACGGCTTGTCGTGCTCTTTTAATAAACTCATTAAATATTCGCGGCTGGCTACCGGATTTTCGTACTTCTCTTTCTCGCGCTGATAATGCGGATCATCACTCATGTATTTTAAATTTACCTTTCGTATTTTGTTCAACGTGTTTTCGTTTGTGGCTTAGTTCTTCAAAGCCCTGTAGAAAACATAAATATGATTGTTTAGACACACAAACCATTTTTGGTTCATGTGGTTATTTGCTGCACAGTATAACAGTATTTGCAGTAAAAGATTGTGCGTTCTTCGGGCCCACAGGATTTGGAAAATTACTTAGCTAGGTGCGCAGATAGCGCCGCTGTCCAAAGTAGCCCATTTTAGTGTAGGTGCAGATAAAAAAGTTTGGTAAGTCCGGCTTATCCAAGTATCACGGCGATGAGCCCGATAGCTGAAATAACAGTTAATAAATAGATTGTAAGCTGGGTTTATTATTTGCTGTCCTATATAAGTCGTAAGCGACTTGGTAATGCATCCATGCCTGAGCACTTATCCCACTTACGGCTTCAAGCTTACGTGCGAATTCAATAGTCAAACTTGAATGGCCGTTGACGAATCGCGATAAATGTTTGCATGAGACTTCTAAACATTGCGCAATCTCTGATTGCTTCAAGGGTGACTTCGACATGCACCTGCGTTTGAATACTTCACCTGGATGAGGTCTTTTAAGATGTTCGGGCCTTGAACCTCGCTCTCCGGTATCAATTAATGCTTTGCCCCGGTCATCTTGATATTCAATACCTATGTGCATGCTTTGTTTCATGGGTTGTACTCTCTGTAATCAAGGCTGAAACAGTCACCATCGTTAAAATAGCAAGTTACCGCGCCACTAGGTTCTAGATTCTAGGTTCTACATTATTCACCGTGATAGTCACATACCAAAGGGCGCTTCCTTCAGGGCTTACTGCTCCGATATCTAGCAAATCTGATACATGTGAGGCAGCATCTAAATCGAACAACGCGTTCCAGACTTCATGACGATATGCTAACGGCAGCCATTCATCGTAATCAGAGAGCCACATTGAAAGTAGCTTTTGATGTAGAAAGCTTACAATTGCCATCCAACTACCCATAAGATTACCACAGAGGTAATTTCGCTTCAAAAAGATGTTCATATATTAACCAGAATCTAAAACGTAAACTTCGATCTAACGTACTGTTATTGATTCAACTAAGCCTGACATCTCTATGTCACAAACACTCAGTATAAAAATGGGTTTTTGTTGCATGAGCGTTCAACAAAACAATGACATCACCAGTTACCTTACAAACTTATAAAGAGCAGGCATATGGATAGAAGAACGTTTATAAAGCTGTCGTCATTCGCAGGTGCGAGCGTGGCAGTGTCTACAGGGCTAGCGGGCTGCACAGTGAGCAATTCAGCAAATAGCCAACCGCAAACTAACGCTACCTTTACCCATGGTGTGGCTAGTGGCGACCCGTTAAAAGACGCCGTTATTATCTGGACGCGCGCCGCCCCGACAACAGAGTCAGGCTCGGGTTTAGCAAAAGCCAATATTTTATGGGAAATGGCAAGCGATGCTGATTTTGCCAACGTGGTAAGTAGCGGGATAGTTGAAGCTAAAGCAACGCATGACTTTACCGTAAAGGTAGACGTAACAGGCCTTACCCCAGCAAGCCGTTATTTTTACCGGTTTAAAAGCGCTGATAATACAAGCCCAGTGGGTGAAACCCGTACGCTACCTGAAGCCGATGTGTCTAACGTCACGTTCGGCATATTTTCTTGTTCCAACTACCCCGCTGGCTTTTTCACGCCTTACATGGAAGCAGCGAAAGACGACAACATCGATTATGTATTACACCTTGGTGACTACATTTATGAGTACGATGGTGAAGGTTACGCAACTGAGCACGCCAAGGAAATTGGCAGGACCTATGCGCCAGATAACGATACCGAGCTTTATACGCTAACCGACTATCGCAATCGCTATGCGCTATATCGCACAGATGAAGGCTTGCTGTCGTTGCATCAAAACAAGCCATTTATTGTTGTGTGGGATGACCATGAAATCACTAACGACACCTACAAGGATGGCGCGGAAAATCACCAAGCTGATGAAGGCGATTTTTATGCACGCCGTGCAGCGGCCGTTCAAGCCTATTATGAATGGCTACCTATTCGCCCACCGTTTGGCACCGAGCGCTTAGAAATTTATCGTCAGTTTACTTTTGGTAAACTTCTTGACTTATACATGCTCGACACCCGCGTTCTTGCCCGCGACAAACAGCTTGAATACGCCAACTATCGCGATGCTGAAACTAAAGCGTTTGACCAAGCGCGCTTTATGAAAGACATCGGCAACCCGAACCGCGGCTTACTCGGTGAAACCCAACGCAACTGGCTACATTCGTCTATGCAGCAAAGCCAGGCTAAATGGCAGGTGTTAGGGCAACAGCTATTAATAGGCCGCATGCTTTTCCCTGTATCTATTTTTAACGGCGTTGAACGCAAAGCAATACCTGCCCATGTACATAGGCTCGCGAATATTAAACGCAAACAAATGCAAGGTGGCGCACTCAGTGAGCAAGAGCAGGCGCTTATTAATACCGTAATGCCATATAACCTAGACGCGTGGGATGGCTACCCTGTTGAGCGGGAACAGGTGCTGATGCAGCTTAAGTCCATCGGCAAGCCAATTATTGCCCTTGCAGGTGATACACATAATGCTTGGCATAATAAATTAACCCTTAAAGATGGTAAAGAGGTAGGGGTTGAACTTGCCACACCAGGCGTGACATCACCCGGTATGGAACATTACTTAAGCATGGATGATGAAATGGCAGAAACGCTTGCAGACGACCTACCGCTTCTAATTGAAGATTTGCAGTACTGTAATCTTCACCAGCGCGGTTTTATGACATTGACCGTTAGCGAAGACAGCGCAAAAGCCACGTGGCACTATGTGGATGCAATTTTGACCAAGGCTGGAAAGGTGGTTAACACGCATAGCTTTGAGATTAAGGCATAGCTTTCTACAATTTTATAAGCGTGTATAGGCTTGAGCCTATACACGTTATTTATAAAGTTAAAGGCTACAAACGCTACCTTACAAGTCTCACAACGAGCTTAGTGCTTTGAACAAATAGTGTGTTTTTAATCTGCGCTCGGTTATTACTGAGCATCATGAAGAACACGTAGTATTTCGATGCAATTTGTAATGATGTTTTCTCGATATATTACGATAAACGGCGGGCCATTAATCACAAGTTCCCGCGTATTCTTCAATCGGCCATGGCGGCCTGCTCTAGGATGTTCTGATAAGACTAGGTGCGAACTATCAATAATGTTCATGACAACGTCAATAGCTACAGAGGGGCTATTTTCTTGAGCAATATGAGCTTCAATTTTCTCTAAATCGGTACCTGCAAGATCAGTCCATTTGAGCTGCACGCTTAGCCTCCCACTTAGCTTTGACATCAGTATGGTCGGTCAAGCGTCCCTCATCAGCGGCTTTCACTCCTTTTTCCACCTCTTGGATAAACCACTCTTCGCGAGCAACGTACTGCTTGATGGCTTCGGCCATCAGCCACGTCCTAGGTCTGTCCATCGCCTTAGCCATTTCGCCTACACGTGCAAGTGTTTCATCATCTAATCTCACTGAGGTAGCTTTTAAAGGCATGTAGATTCTCCGAGGTTCTCTGAGAATCTTTATTGTAATTGCACTAGCATTCAATGTCTTCTTTGCTATTCATCAACAAAGACAGAGTGCAAGACATTATAGTTAAATTGTACCAACTAAAATCAGAGCCTCTGATACTCCTTCTTGTAATCCATACAATTTAAGTTACGTCCTATTCCCATCAAAATAGGGGCATATTGACGGGAATAGGTACTCTCTTACTCTTTACTTCTAGAACTCGTAATAAACACGCACACCAGCAATGCGTGGCATCCCGCGTACGAAGGTAGGAATACCCAATCCACCGCCCGTATTACCAGCATCAATCAAGAATTCTTTATCAAACAGGTTGTTCACGTAAAACTCATAGGCAAACTTGCTGTTGTCTTGAAGCAGCTTCACCGATACATCAGTCAGTGAGTAAGTATCTTGAGAAAGACCAGGGTAATTGCTGCTTTCAAAAAACACTTCTGACTGGAAGCTGGTAAGCCAGTTAACATCAATGTCAAAACTGTCCATATTGAATACTTTGTTGATGTTTATCGCGCCGCTAACTTCTGGCGCTAAGCGGAACTTATTGCCACCGTATTGGAACTCAGATCCATCAGCAGTATTGTCTGCAAATTCGGCATCAAGGAAACCAAGGCTTGCTGTTAGCGTCAGCGTCTCGCTGTAGTTATAGGTCGCCATGCCTTCAATACCCGACATGGTCGAGTCGCCTACCGTTACAGTAATAGACTGTAAGGTTTCTGCGTCGGTAAAGCTTTGCTGATAATCGCTGTATTCGTAGGTGAAAATAGCACCTGAGAACAGGAAGTTCGCGCTTTGGTATTTAATACCTAAATCGTAACTGTCTACTATTTCAGGTTTAGTCACATTAACGCCACCTGCGTTAGCATCCACAACTGGTGAACGTCGTCCCCTTGCGTAGTTCGCGTATACGTTCCAGTTGTTATTAATATCATAGCTTACGGCAAAGCGCGGCAGGGTATCGTCAAAATCGCGCTCGGCATCGAACGTAAATGCACCATCTGCAGTAGTATAAGTATTACGGGTATAACGTGTTTCGTCTATATAGCGCACGCCAGCAGTAATGTTGATGTCGTCGGTAACAAAATACGACACTTCAGCAACATAAGACGCTATATCAAGTTCAGCTTCAAATATAAACGGCCCTTGTATCATAATAGGCGGCAGTGCAGGGTTAGAAATAGGAGAACCATCTTCATTAAACAGTTGCGACACTAACATCGCACGCAGTGCTTCTATTTCTTCTAACGATGCGTCAGTAGCGATATTCTGATTTAGCGGAATGTTTGAGGTGGCCTCAAGCTGTGCTTTTACCGCATCGAAGGTACCACGTACAAATGGGTCTACCATCACATAGTAGGGCAAAATAGAATCGTCTTGAGTAATGGACGCACCTACAAACGCGGCCAATTTATCACCCGAGTCATACACTAAACGCATTGACGCACCTTTAAGCGTGGCATCGTTATCGAAATAGGCATCTTGAATACGCAACGCTGAACCATCAGCATCAAAACCTTCGCTTACTTCTACATCTTTATAGTATGCGTCGGCATGCAGACTGAGCATTTGGTTGAAATCGTAGTTTACGGTTAAGTCATAAGCTTGAAGCGTTCGTTCAATGCCTAGTTCACTGCCTAAACTAAATTCAGCATCAGTAAAAGGGCTAGTATCTCCGCCATTGGGGGCGATAGAGCCTGATTTGAAGGCAATGCCCGGCTGGTCGTTATACTCCATGGCTGCGCGCGCAATGATTTCAAGCTGATCGTAATTCGCTCGCCATGTTGCACGTAGTGCTTGTACTGAAACACCCTGAAGATCTTCGCTGTTGCACGGCACTTCTTCACCAAGATGGTTGTACATATTTGCATTACCGTAATAGGAATCTGCGCTACAGGCATTGTTTTCTACAATGCCGTCCATTTCGCGATAAAGACCTGCTATACGAAAACTGTGGTTGTCGTTAATAGGTTGGTTATACATGAATTCAAGTTCTTGCCCTTGCTCTGAGTTATAGCCAACCTGCACCTTGCCTTCTTGTTCGAAGGTGGGAAGATTAGAATGAATACTCACCGCACCATTGGCTGCCGCTACACCAAACAAGGTTGGCTGGGGGCCTTTTAAAACCTCTACGCGCGCAATATCAAAAAGCGCGACGCTGGCTACCGTCTTTTTACTGATATCAAAGCCATCTTGATATACAGAGATGCGAGGCGTTGCCGACACCGAAGATACGTCGTCAGTCACGCCTCGAATATTAAAAGACGGTAAGCTTACGGCCTGCTCTTGAATTTGAACGTTAGGTAAAATACGAGAAAGCTCATCAAGTTCCATGATATTGGTGCGCTCTAAGAACTCGCTACCTATTACATCCATAGTAACAGGCACATCCATAACGGACTGCTCACGCATTTGTGCGGTTACCGTAATCTCTTCTATATAGTCAGTTTCGTTTTCAGTGTCGGGCGCTACTTCTTGTGCAATTACGGCGCTTGATAGTGCAAATGCAATTGTTGTGGCAAGCATAGAGCGTGGATAAACCGTTCGTGGGTACAGAGGACGCATCAAATCATTCCTTTTGTGTGCTTACAGTATGTTTTGTGTGTTTTTATAAGCATTTCGCCTATAGATTGGCGACATTGCTTACCTTTTAGAATTATCGAAGCAAAAGAATGTAGAGCGCTTTTGAGACGGTTCGATGAACTATCCGTGACATGTCGGAGGCAATTTTGTGACAAGTATTCTGTGCCCCGTTTATGAAACCAAACAGAACTCAATTCTGTACAACAAAGTTGTGCAACCTCTATGCACAAAAGAACAATGTCAGTACAATATTTAAGTAGGGTAGAAAGAACTTTTAAATAAAAAGCGAAACGGAGACTGCAATGAAAAAACTAATGATGGCTACGGCTATTGGCGCCGCGACCTTATTAAGCGCATGTAGTGCAGAGCACGGCACCACTCAGTGTACTACTGCGCCGGAAGCTGAATGGCAAAACCAAGATGCGTTTCAGGCTCAGCTATTAGCGCAAGGCTACAAAATCAACGAATTTAAAGTGACAGGCGGTAACTGCTACGAAATCTACGGCTTCGATAAAGAAGAGAACAAAGTAGAGATTTACTTTAACCCTGTTGATGGCAGCATTGTTAAAAAAGAAATGCAGTAAATTCTGTTTAGCAAACGGTTCATCGAACGCTTGCTTTAAAACTTGATAAAAACGCTGCAAACTATTGCAGCGTTTTTGTTTTACCCTGAGAAAGTCACGTAATGCACAAAGCTAAAGACACGGGTTCAGATATTTATATTTGGGATTGGATTGTGCGCGTGTGCCACTGGGGCCTTGTCGTTACCTTTGTGACCAACTATTTTATTGTAGAGCCAGGTCGCCTTTATCATGAAATAGCCGGTTATATGGCGGTAGCGCTCATATCTATAAGGATTGGCTGGGGCATTTTATCCACCAAATTCGACGGAAGTAAAAGGGTTGCTACTGAATACGCAAGCTTTTCTAAAGTATCATTGCGTCAACAAGCCTTCGCTGAACATATTCAGCACGTAAAACAAAAGAAAATTCCCACTCACCATGGCCACAACCCTTTCGGCTGGCTAATGATAATGGCCGTTATCACGCTACTGCTGGGTTTAGGTATTACCGGTTTTATGATGGAAGAAATAGATGCACTGTTTGGCAATAGTACGCTGGAATGGATACACAGCATTATGGCTGATGTATTGTACGGCTGTGTGTTGGTGCATATTGCTTCCGTGTTTGCTGTACAACGTATGGGTAATATTCAGTTAGTTCGCCCTATGCTTACTGGCTGGCGTAAGCGTTAAGCCTACGTAAAGACATAGATGTGCTACGGACATAAATACGCTTTTGCAGAAGCTGGCTTGTTCTGTTTGCCAGCCTTTCTGCCCTAAAGATTTTAGTTGCCTGCAGGTGTTCGTTATCACCTCGCCGCTTGTGGCTTTTAACTATCTAAAGGCCGCTTTGCCTCTCGCACGGCTTTCGGGTGCATTAATTTTTCTAAGCGAGCGAGGTAAGACGCAATTTGCTGATGCTGCTTTTTATCGTTGGTCACCGAGTTATAAAGCCAGTGGTATGCGTCTTCATAATCGTAAGGACTGCCATAACCGTCCAAAAACAACTCAACCAAGTGAATTTGCGCTTTTAGGTTTTTAAGCGCAGCGGCTTCACGCAAATACACTACGGCGCGAGATTTATCCTGCTGCACAAGCGTGCCCTTTGCATAGTAACGCCCCAATTGCTCTAGTGCTGCTGGCAAACCTTGATTCGCGGCATCTTCCATGTAGCCAATACCACGGGCAGGTTCAGCGTCTACGCACACGCCCCATGCCAGCATATCTCCCCATAAAAACTGGTAGGCCGGTACTTTCAACACGTTGGCACGCGCTTCAATGTCTTGTACTAATTGGCATCGATCAGCCACTACTTTGTCTAAATGCGTATTAGCATTAATCATATCGATTAAGGCATCTTGGCTGTAAAGCTGAACTGCGCGAAGCTCTTCAATCGTTTCCCCTTCAAGAGCATGAGCGGAAAAGCCGGTGACAGTCGCGCAGATAAATAAGGCTGTGTGTAGAATACGTTTCATAGCAAAAGAGTATGTGTTGATTACAATGTCTTAGTTAAGGTATCGACTAATTATAGATTATCTTAACCAAGACATACTTTTCTTTACGAATGGACACATGAGCGTCTGCGGCCAGCTCATATCTGCTTTCAACTTTATGTTGACCACCTGCATTTAACCGTACGCCAGCATCTTGCTTTTAGTGACTACTTTTTCGTGGGCACATGGCCGATTGGATATGGCGGGCGTGATCTGCTAGGTCAATACCTAAATCAGTTAGGTAACCACCGTCTGGCTGGGTGATTAGGCCTTTGGAGTATAGCCTGGATGCTGCGTTCACCATGCTTTGGCTTGCATCGTGATGAATTTTTAAACCTTGAAGTAGGCTGTCTGTTGGAAACTTCAGTAACAAATTTAATTCGTCTAACATGTCCTGATCGAATGAACTCATGTAACCACCTTAGGCAAAAGGGTTAGTAGGGATTTAGCACGCTGGCCACTGTAAAACACCTCGGCAAAGCACTATGGTAACAACCTATACCGAAGCGAACACACCAAAGCACTGTTAGCCCTAGATTTGTTAATATTTTTAACGCTTTCTTATATCACACCCAAATGGCACCTCTGTAAAGCGTAATTTATCTGTAAAACGTTTAATCGTGTAAACACGGCGCTTACTGATCGGACTTTGGCGCTAAATAGTATATTCTTGCCATAAATTGAGTTTGTGGATGCACCTGCACTGATGAAGTACAAAGATTTACGCGACTTTATTCGCCAGCTAGAAGCTAAAGGTGAATTGGTACGCATTACCCAGCCCATTGATACCGACCTTGAAATGACAGAAATAGCCGACAGGACGTTGCGTGCCGGTGGCCCTGCGCTGTTATTTGAAAACCCTAAAAATCACGACATGCCCGTATTGGCAAATTTGTTTGGTACACCAGAGCGCGTAGCTATGGGCATGGGTCAAGAGTCTGTTGAAGCACTGCGTGAAGTAGGCAAGCTACTGGCTTATTT
This sequence comes from Alteromonas sp. G4i13, assembly GCF_054960505.1. Taxonomy (NCBI): domain Bacteria; kingdom Pseudomonadati; phylum Pseudomonadota; class Gammaproteobacteria; order Alteromonadales; family Alteromonadaceae; genus Alteromonas; species Alteromonas sp. G4i13. Next base: position 14,604 of record NZ_JBHNYX010000007.1, read on the forward strand.
GAAAGAGCCTGAGCCGCCTAAGGGGCTGAAAGATCTTTGGGAGAAGCTGCCAGTATTTAAGCAGGTGCTTAATATGCCTGCCAAAGTCCTTAAAAAAGCCCCTTGTCAGGAAGTGGTGCTTACCGGTGACGACGTAGACTTATCGAAAATTCCGGTACAGCGCTGCTGGCCGGGTGACGCTGCGCCTTTGGTAACATGGGGTTTGAGTGTTACTAAAGGGCCGCATAAGAAGCGCCAGAATCTGGGCATTTACCGTCAGCAGGTTATCGGCAAAAACAAACTTATTATGCGCTGGTTGTCACACCGTGGTGGCGCCCTTGATTTTCGTGAGTGGTGTCAAACACACCCAGGCGAACCCTACCCGGTATCTGTGGCCCTTGGCGCAGATCCCGCTACCATTTTAGGTGCAGTTACTCCTGTTCCAGATACCCTTTCTGAATATGCTTTTGCGGGCTTACTACGTGGTGATAAAACCGAAGTAGTTAAGTCTATTAGTAACGACTTACAAGTACCTGCCAGTGCCGAGATTGTGCTTGAAGGCTATATCGCACAAGATGAAACAGCACCTGAGGGCCCTTATGGAGATCACACCGGTTACTACAATGAAGTCGACGACTTCCCTGTATTTACCGTTACTCATATTACCCATCGTAAAGATCCTATCTATCATTCGACCTATACAGGCCGTCCACCAGATGAGCCAGCTATTTTAGGTGTTGCGCTAAACGAAGTGTTTGTGCCCATTTTGCAAAAGCAGTTCCCTGAAATTGTCGACTTCTACTTACCGCCTGAAGGATGTTCTTATCGCATGGCAGTGGTGACGATGAAGAAACAGTATCCAGGGCATGCGAAACGGGTGATGATGGGTGTGTGGTCGTTCTTGCGCCAGTTCATGTACACCAAATTTGTGATAGTGTGCGATGACGACGTCAACGCGCGTGACTGGAACGATGTTATTTGGGCTATCACCACCCGTATGGACCCAGCCCGCGACACGGTAATGATAGAAAATACGCCTATCGACTACTTGGATTTTGCGTCCCCCGTTTCAGGGCTAGGTTCTAAAATGGGAATGGACGCCACCAATAAAATGCCGGGCGAGACCGACCGAGAATGGGGCGTACCTATTGTGATGGACGAAGACGTTAAGAAACGCGTTGATGATATTTGGGACAGTCTTGGTATTATGTAGCGACTATTTTTAGCGCTATTTATTTTGTATTGAAGCATGCGCTTTTTTTTAAGCGCATGAAAAGGCGACACGCTAAGCAAGAAGGTTAGAAGAGAATACATGTCAGAAATTAAGTGTAAGGTTGCAAGCATCACGCCTTTAACCGAAGTGGTTCAAAAAGTTGAATTAACGCCAGAAAGCCCTGTTGAGTTTAAGGCGGGTCAGTACGCCATGGTGGTAATGGGCGAAAAAGATATGCGTCCATTTTCTATTGCCAATGCCGCATTTGATAATAGCCGCATTGAATTACACATTGGCGCAGAGCCTGGCAACAGCTACGCTGGTGAAGTGCTAGAGCGCATGCGTGCGGATGGCGAAATTACTGTAAATGTGGGCAATGGCAATGCCTTTTTGCAAAGTAATGGCCTGCCTATGGTGCTTATTGCTGGTGGTACTGGCTTCTCATATACCTACTCTATTCTGCAAGAGCATCTTAACAGCGGCGACAAGACACCACTTACCCTTTATTGGGGTGGAAAACACGCGGCTGATTTGTATTTAGCTGACAAGCTAACTGAGCTCGCTGAAGCTAACGAACACTTCACTTTTGTGCCGGTTGTAGAGTTTGCATGCGACGAATGGAAAGGCAGAACGGGCTGGGTACACCATGCGGTAATGGCAGACCACGCTGACTTTGCCAATATTCAGGTTTACGTAGCAGGTCGCTTTGAAATGGCCAAAGTCGTACGCGATGATTTTACACAACGCGGCTTAAAAGTTGAGAACCTGTTTGGCGACGCGTTTGCGTTTATTTAAGCGCTAGCGTAAACCCATATTCTGAAAGCCGGCGAATGCCGGCTTTTTTGTTTTTTTAAAGTCATTTTTCATTCCCAACGTCTTACTCCGTTTTTCAATCGCGATGCCTTGCGATGACCAACCATTAAACACGTTTACTCTAATTGTAGCTTTGCCACGTATTCGTTATGGTGAAAAAATAAAAACAGGAGATAACAATGATAAAAAACCGACCCGCACTAGCTAGTATAAGTGCAAAAATAAGAACTGAATTAACGAAAGTACTGGCATCAGCTGTATTGGTAAGTAGCACAGCGTCATTCTCCGCTCACGCACAAAGCGAGCAGCAGCAAGCACTTTATGATATTGCCAAAAATGTTTCCGCTGAAAACATTGAAAAAGACATTACTACGCTGGTGAACTTTGGTACACGCCATACCCTTTCTGAAACCGAGTCCGATACTCGTGGTATTGGTGCTGCGCGACGTTGGATTAAATCTGAATTTGATAAAATTTCAGCCGAGTGTGGTGGCTGCTTAGAAGTGTACTACCAGTCGGAAGTCATCAGCGGAGAAAAACGTATTCCCGACCCAGTAGAAGTGGTTAGCGTTATCGCGATACAACGCGGTACCACCGATCCAGACCGTTACGTCATCATGTCAGGCGACATCGATTCACGGGTGTCTGATGTAATGGACTTCACCTCTGACTCACCAGGGGCAAACGACAACGCCTCTGGTGTTGCCGGTACCCTTGAAGCTGCGCGAGTACTATCCAAATACAAGTTTAACGGCAGTATCGTGTATGCTGCTTTATCTGGTGAAGAGCAAGGGCTTTTCGGCGGGCGTATTATGGCAAACCAAGCCAAGGAAGACGGCTGGCGAATTAAAGCCGTGCTCAATAATGACATGATAGGCAATATCGAAGGGGTTAACGGTGTGATTAACAACACCACCGCTCGCTTGTTTGCTGAAGGTACACGCGTAACCGAAACGGATAAGGAAGCACGCATGCGACGTTTCACCGGGGGTGAAGTTGACTCACCAAGCCGTAACCTTGCCCGTTACATCGATAAAATTGCCGATCAGTATATTGAGAATTTAGACACGATGGTGATTTATCGCTTGGACCGTTTTGGTCGTGGCGGCCATCACCGCCCGTTCAACGACTTGGGCTACCCGGGTATTCGTATTATGGAAACTAACGAAAACTACACCCGCCAGCATCAAGACCTTCGCGTAGAAGACGGTATTGCCTATGGTGACACCTTGGATGGCGTCGACTTTGATTACGCTGCCAAACTTACTGGCCTTAATGCTGTTTCACTTGCTGCAATGGCGTGGGCACCGAATCCACCTGCAAATGTAGAAATTGCCGGTGCAGTTCAACCTTCAACATTTTTAAAGTGGGATGCACTAGACGCGGAAGAGAACCCTCAACTTAAAGGGTACAAAGTATACTGGCGTCATACTGATGCTCCGCAATGGGAATACAGTAAATATGTGGGTAATGTCACCGAGGCCATGCTTGAGAACGTCGTTATCGACAACTACTTCTTTGGCGTAGCCAGCGTTAACAAGGACGGTGTTGAAAGCGTAGTGGTTTATCCAGGTCCTGCGGGAAGCTTTGGAGAATAAGCGTTTAAATTGAGCGTTTATGTTGAGCGCCTATATTGAGCGCGCTTATACGCATCCAATTACGCCCCCAATTACGCATGCAATCAAGTTCGTGACGTTAAGCTGGTAGTGAAACCGGCTTATCGTCGCGAATGACTTTACTTAATAAAAGCTAATATAAACGTGGACACTACACTCAATATATTGATGTCGCTTACATTTTGTTAATTTAAGCCAGTACGTGTTTATTGGAATTAAGCGACTAACTGCATTACAGTGTAGTAAATGTATGACGGCAGTTCGGAGTTCACCTTTGGTAAGATTCAGCGCGTTCTCGCTCTCTATTTTCACTCAACGTCTTTCTTTATTAGGCATAAGCCTAGCCCTTTGTTGTTTAAATATTTCGCAATTACATGCCGCCCCTACCAAATTAGGTGCAGCTTCCTTCGAGACCTACATAAGCGACGATGGGGAGCCTGCTCGAGTTAACACACTGCTCGAAAAGGTGTTTCAGAAGGCGGAGTTGGATATCCAACTTCAGGTTATGCGACAAGCTTTTTTGGGCAGTTCTGTACTGACAGGTAAGCTAGACGGTGAATTTGCCTACGTTAATTTGGGCGAGGATAGCAGCAACTATGTTCTATCCGATATCTACTTACCCATTTACCTTTACGCGGTAAGCAAAGAGGCGGACGTTGAGGCAATAAAGCTTTTTCCTCATTTAAAAGACAACCGGGTCGCTATTGAAAATCGCTTTGCGAATACGCCCTCATTCAGACTGCTGAAAGATATAAAGTGGTCACGCAACCCCACTACTTTTGATGCATTTCGCCAACTTGCCGACGATAGAGCGCCTTACTTAATTACCACCCAGCTGCTTGCGCGAGAGCTAAACATACTGCTGGCTAACGATAATGAAGAAACCCTGCACTTTTCAGCAAAACCTCTAGCAAAAACCGGATTTCAAATAGCTATCAGCAAAAATGTTGCTAACGCTGAAAGGATTGTTGCGCAATTCAATCAAGCTGTGTCGACAATGCAGAATTCGGGGGAATTAAATCAGCCACTTGAGTTAGCTTGGCTCACCAAAGATGTGAATGGCGATGGCGTTGCCGACTTTATCGGGCACAGCAACATAACTACCACGTCAGACTTGTTAAACACCGCCTATTCCCTTGACGGTAAACCTACATCTGAAGCCAGCGCGTTTTATATTGACGGGGATAGATATGCATCGCTTGAGGAAGCGCGTGCAGCCCTTCCCGATGCAGAAAGTTCGTCGCCCCGCGAGTCGCTGTTAGATAAAACCACCTACCAACAATTGCTTCGCCGCTGGTAGATGAATTTTGACTTCGGTGAACTTTGAAAGCAATGAGCGTTGAAAGGCATTAAATTAGGTAGAGAAACACGAAGTCGACTACGCGACTTCTACACTACAAAGCATACCTGTCGTTGCTTAAACTAAACGGCCTATTCAAAGATATGCGTCAGCCTTGTTAACGCTCTATCTTCGCGCTCTATCTTCGCAATTCTGCTGATCAAAGGTTGCAAAAAAGACGGGGAGTCGGCTGCGTTAGTGTGTCGTTTCTGGCAAGTACATTTCCAGAATAGTCAGCAATTCTTCGCCATCGACTGGCTTTGACACATAGTTGTTAAAGCCAGCTTTAAGTGCTTTAACGCGATCAGATGTATAGGCATAAGCGGTCAGTGCTACGGCATTAAGCTTTGCAATTTCTGGTATTTCACTGGCTCTTATTTTTAAAACTAAACCCAGCCCGTCCATTTCCGGCATACCAATATCCGATAGCAGAAGATCGAAGGCTTCTGGCATATCGTTAATTTCTTTCCATGCTAACAGGCCGTTCTTCACAACATTAACTCGCGCGCCGTTAGATTCTAGAAATAGCTTTATGAAATCACGGGCGTCTTGCTCATCTTCTGCGACTAAAATCCGTAAGCCGTTCAAACGCAAAGACTCAGTCAGGTCGCTAATTTCAGAGTTCTTAGTTTCAATAATGTCGTCGTGCAAATTAAGCGGCGCAATAGGCAGCGTTACGTAAAACGTTGTTCCTGTATTAGGTCCGTCGCTTTCAGCATAAATTTCACCACCGTGCATCTCTACTAAACTTTTCACAATAGACAGGCCCAAGCCCAACCCATGTTTGTTGTGCTCGTTTTTGCCCTGATAAAAACGTTCGAAAACATGAGATAGCTGCTCGCGCGTCATACCTTTGCCATTGTCTTTAACGCGGAAAAGGTAGTTCGAATGTTCTCTTCGACCTCTTACATGCACAGTACCGCCTTTCGACGTGAACTTAAGCGCATTGCTCAACAGGTTATTGATAACCTGTTTTATACGGAGATTGTCACCCAGAATTTGCGTGTGATCGTCTTCGCAATTTATCGATAGCTGAATATTCTTGCTCGCAAACCCAGCCTCGAAAGATTTGGCAACTTCAGATATAGAACCAGCAATATTAAGCGAATGGGTACTGAGCTTCATCGTGCCTGAAATAATACGAGATAAATCGAGAATGTCGTTGATCAGTGCTGCCTGAGTTGATGCCGCGCGCTTTATCACCCCAAGGGCATCAGTCATTCTGTCCACATTGCCGACATCCATAAGCGCTAAATCGGTCCACCCCACAATAGAGTTAAGTGGTGAACGTAGCTCGTGAGAAATGCTGGCAAGAAACTGATCTTTCGCTTTATCCAGCTCTTCTAATTTACTAATTTGCTTATCGAGCGACGCTTTTAAGCTTAGCGCGTAAGGTATAAACAGATGGTCAAAACCTTCAATGATTAGTTGATCATCTTCGGTCCACTCTACCGATTCATCAGCGACACTTTGCAAATACATATCAAACGAATTACGAGGGGTAAGAGACTTTCCAATATCTTTTCTGGCCGCATCGCGCCCCGCCCAACGTATGGTCTTGTCTTTCTGCTCTCTAAACCAAACCGTGTAGTAGCCCAGTTTTGAAGACACGCAGGAAATATACATGCCTCGAATGCCGTTTAGGTCGCCGCTATCTAAAATTTCATTTGTTAATCGGTTTATGGCAATGGACTGCTCAGAGCCGCTAATGGCAAATTTTTCGAGTAATTTTGCCAAGGTTTTCTCTGTGGGAGTCTTACCAACCAGATAGTTGCCCGTAGGGGTAACCACCGCCATACCGCACGAATCAGCAACATCCAGTAAGTCTCCTTCTTTCTGCGTGATGGCCTCAAGCGGGTTCGTGAATGAAGTAAGCTGATGAACAATATAGTTCAGCTTGCGTTGGCGAATTTGAAATTGCTCTTTCTTTTTATGCAGTGCTTTCGTGTGAAGCTGCCAGGCATAAAGGTGACCTAATGATTCGCAAACTAAACGTTTCTTCTGGTCGATGTAAGCAGGTTCACTGTTGTGGCATGCTAACAATCCCCACAGCTTACCCTCAAAAACAAGCGAAACTGAAAATGAAGAACGGATCCCCATATTTTTAAGGTAGGCAATGTGCATAGGCGAAACAGAGCGAACCATTGACATTGATAAATCCAATGGCGGACGTTCAGCCTCCTTAACCGAAGGCTTAAGGCCTATAACTTGCTCTTCTACATCGTAGACACAGCGCACTCGATTTTTTAGATACAGTTCACGGGCCTGACTAGGGATATCTGAAGCGGGAAACTTCAACCCTTTGAATGAGCGAGAATCTGCACTTGCGGCTTCACCAATCACTTCACCACAGTAGGTTTTGTCAAACTGATAAACCATGACCGAGTCGAAACCTATGTATTGCTTAAATACCTGAGCGATAGCATCGGCAACATCCCCTATGGAGTCGCGGTCATCGACATTGGGTAACAATGCGCGAATATCTACATCCATTGGCACCCATTGCTGCGCCGCCTCAAAGCTTAGTTGAGGGGTTGGCTCAAGCTCTATAACCAACAGGCCATTTGAATCGAAGGCAACACCACTGCCCTCTTTCTCCCAATCTTTGAGATGGAGCGCATTTTCAGCAAACTTCCACTGGTAGGCGTGGCGTACATTTCCGCCTTTTACAGCATCGTGAATAGTCTGGAATGTGCGCGCTTCAGGAGAGGGAATGTCAATCAGTTCAGTGATAAGTGTTTCACCGGGAACGACGTCTACGTTGAACATGTCATTGATGTTCTCGCTCACCACCTGAATTTTTTTGGTACTAGGGTTAATGGCTATGACATACCCAAAACTTTGTACGCTTTCAATCAAGTGGATAGCTTCATCTTCACAGTTTTGAAGCGTTGTAGGGGTATTGTCAATTGTTTGCATTACTTTGCGCCAAGTATCAAGAAAGCAAGCTTTCGTCGTGTGTTCCGTAGAGTAACCCACACGATAACAACTTATGGCTGAGAAAGCATGTTATATCGGAAAAGTAGATCTCAGGAAGAGAGGCGTTTCCCCTCCCTTCCTTGAGTTTGTTTGCGAGTAGTTTAGGCCTTAGACCGCAAATATTAAAACAAATAGCTAATGCCAACGGACGCGAGGTCAGTAGCATTATCATCTATGTCGTAACGTTCATACTCAATCGTTGCAACCCAATCATCGTGGATACGCCAGTTAGCGCCAATGCCATAGAACAAATCCGTGCCTTCATCATCAACGTCTTGAAGTAGGGCTGTATCCTCAAACACATCTAACGAATCGTAATTACCTTGCCAAAAATATAAGCCCACATGCGCATGTAAAAACCAGTCCTCATGACGTAAAAACTGATAGGCTACACTTAATGTATAGCCATCTACTGATGTTGGGCGAATACGCGATGTCTCGCTGAAAAAGCGAGATGGCTCGTTGGTCGTGGTTGAAAATGCTGCCGATACATCACCTAAATCGGTATAACCGACTTGAATAAAGCTGTTTTCGGTAATATTGGTACCTACTACCGCTTTCCACGCACTGCGGGTGTCATCAATATCTATGTCGAAGACATCAAAGCCTAGCTCTGCGGCTTCTTGTTGTACATCCCTTTCCTTGAAATCTCCTGATGCGCTCCCCCAACTCCCGCTTATGAAAAACTGTTTAGCCGTGCACTTTTCATATTCTTTAGAAAGTTTTGAGGCATCCTCTTCAGATAAGCATTGAGTTTTGCTAGCTAAAAAAGGGGAAGCATCCCTTTCTTTATTAGATTGCTGAGCCATGGCTGGAAATGAAAACATTGCTCCCATTGCAACAGCGCTAACAATCCCATACCTAAAAGTTCTATTCATCTTAGCTACGCTCACGCTTTTACTCCCTTTCTTTGCGCCGCTAATAAGCGGCGCAGTGTCATAACAAATACCAGTAACATCAGCAGCATAGCGTTCATGCTACCACCGCCTCCGCCAGAGTTTTCAATTCTAACGGTCACGGGTTGAACAGTAATGGTTAGTCTACCCTCGCTCGTTCCGCCCTGTGTATCTTCAATAATATAGGTGACTACAGCATTGCCCGTAAATGCAGCAGGCGGCGTAAAGGTCAATGTATCGTCAGGGTTAACAGATACGCTACCGATTGATGCCTGGGCACTTACAACACGAATACTATCGCCATCTTCGTCGAAGTCGTTGGCAAGCACGTTAACGGTTACAGATTGGTCAACGTCTATCGTTACAGTATCGTCTACAGCCTGTGGAGGATTGTTACCAATAATGGTTACCGTAATTACACCCAGGTCTGAACCTCCGTTTCCATCACTGATACCATAATTAACAATCACTTCGCCAATAAAGCCAAGTGGAGGCGTGTATTCGATGGTATCCCCCGCTATCACAGCTGTGCCGAACGTGGTTGTAGCAGAGGTAATACGCAAGTCATCGCCATCAGGGTCTGCATCGTTACTTAAGGCTTCAATAGTTACAGACTCATCAACAATGATAGTTACTGCATCGTCATTTGCCACGGGTTGTGTATTGCCATTAAACATGACACTTACACCACCTGGGTCAACAATCGTACCGTTCACCAAACCGTCGTCATCATCAACGCCACCATCTAGAATTTCGAGCTGCACACACCAGTGCCCTTCGGTTAGCCCTTCGGTCCAGTAGTCGCCGCCCGGCGGAGGACAGTAGCCCGGCTCACCTTGAACTGACCATAAACGGTTGTTTGCGTTTTCCGTAAACGTTACCCAACCGTTTTCAGGCGTAAACTTACGATAGACCGCATTCGCAGGAATTGGCTTAAGCTGCGGCATAACAATGTTCAGCGTTTGTCCGGCCTCAGGTAGACCATAGGCGATGAAATCGAAAATGCCGCCAATGTTTGTCGCTTCTGGGTCAGGGACAATGTCATCATCGCCCGCAATATCACCATCTATGATTTTCGCGCCACCGAGCTCGCTACTTACAGAGAAGTTACCTAAGCGCAAGCAAACACCTGGGTCGCCTTCTACCATGTAGCCGTCAACAAACGCCACTTCTTGCGGAAGCACATTACATTCAGGCGTTGGATCTAGGTAATCTAAAATACCGTCTCTATCGCTATCGGCAAGACCATCCACAACATCCGGTACACCGTCACCATCACTATCAAGTTCAGTAGGCGATGGTAGTGCATCCACTACTTGAATATACAAAGTATCCGAGTCTGTGAAGGCTGTGTCATCTGCGTCGGTGACCGTTGCACGGATTCGGTACACACCAATCTCTAGACCACTTGGGTCAAACGTAAAGGTGTCATTCACGTTATCGCTATCAGCAATATCTGTATCCAGTGATGTCCACACAAACTCGTACTCGTTGGTTGGGTCTGGGTGGTCAACTCGAGAGGTTACCAACACGTCAGAGCCTGTAGGAATAACCCGAATTCTTGACTCGCCGTCCTGCTCGGTAAACAGGTCAACATCTGGGTTCACGTTATCTTCACGGATAGTTATTTCGTGAATGTATTTGTTACCTATGTTCAACACATCTGAAAGCTCGATAATAATGGTTTCAGTCCCTTCAATATCCGCATCAGGGAAAACATTGAAGCTCACCGTTTTATCACTACCCGACTCCATCACAATGATGCCATCGACTAAGTCATGATCGCCGCTGTCTGCCGTACCGCTTACCGTAAATGGAATTTCTAGCGGATAAACCGGTGACGTGCCGTTTAAGTGAATACCAAATTCTACTTCGTGGCCTTCCAGTACAACTTGATCTTTAGTGATGGAAACAAGAGGACGTACGCGTACGGCCTGACTTGCCACAGAGGTTAAGCCGTCTTCGTCAGTCGCTTGCCAGTAAGCCGTATTATTACCCGGCTCATAGAAGATTAGCCCATCAACCAATGACACAGGCAATGGATTACCAAATTTATCGACCGCCGAGGCTACGCCAAGGTCAATTTTGGTAAATAGCGCATTGGCATCTACGAACACGTCTTCTGGCACTTCAATAACCGGGCGATCGGCCAAGTCATCTGCCATTACATCTACCAGTACCGATGCCTGAGCTACCTCGCCTTGAGGGTCGGTGATGGTGTAGTCGATAACGATTTCACCTACGAAGCCTTCAAGTGGTGTATAGGTAAGCGAATCGTCTGACCAAGAAACATCACCTAACTCAACGCGCGCACCAATAATACGAAGCGTATCCCCGTCTGCATCAGAATCGTTGGCTAGTACATCAATTTCTGCAGGATTGTAGTTCCCCAAGCTGATTGCATCATCGCGGGCAACCGGCGCGTCGTTCACTGGATTTACGTTGATGGTCACCGTGCCTACATTAGAAGTTTCTTCACCGTCATTTGCTGTAAAGGTAAATGTAGTTGTGCCGCTAAAGTCCGCGTCCGGCGCGTACAACACATTAGGTAAACGACCAACAAGCTCACCGTCCGGTGATGTTACCAGCTGGTAGGTTAGCGCATCGCCGTCTGCGTCACTACCCTGAAGCTGAATGGGCAGAGTCGCATCTTCTTCCATCGTAAAGGTTAGGTTCAACACAACAGGGGCATCGTTAGTGTCGATTACCGTTACCGTGTAGGTCGCACACGCTTGCGCGCCCGACGGGTCAGCTACGCATACCGTAATGGTAGCAGTACCGTGGAAACCATCTGCAGGTGTAAATGTCACAACGCCATTGACGATTTCTAGGGTGCCGTTTGTGGCTTCGGCGCTAGCAATAGTTAACGTATCGCCGTCGATATCAGTGGCGTCATTTAACACATTGATGCTGAGCGGCGTGTCTTGGTTAGTAGATACTTCCGCACCTTCAAGAGTCGGAGCATCATTTACATTTTCAACCGTCACCGTAATTTGCGCAGTCGCTTCACCGCCATTCCCATCTGAAATGGTGTAGGTGATGATCGCCGTTCCAACAAAGTTAGGTAGCGGTGTGTAAACAATGTTGCCTTCACTGCCGATGGTTACCGTGCCCGAATTAGCCGTTGCATCCGTGATGATCAACGTATCGCCGTCAATGTCAGCGTCATTGGCAAGTGCATTAATAATTACACTGCTGTCTTCACTTACATTAGCTTGGTCGTTATTTGCTACTGGCGCGTCATTAATGGCAACAATGACCATCGTTACCGTCGCGGTGTCAGTCCCCCCGAAGCCATCACTGATAGTGTAGGTGAATGTTGCTTCACCATTGGCATTGGCCTCAGGCGTATAGGTAACCGTAGTGCCGGTATTAATAACCACAGTGCCGTTGTCGGTACTTGCCATTGTTACCGTTAGTACATCGCCGTCGATGTCGCTATCGTTTGTTAGTACGGTTACTGTAACACTGCCATCTTCGGTAACACTCGCAGTGTCATCAACTGCAACAGGGGCATCGTTCACCGCAGCGATAGTTAGGGTTACCTGCGCTGTATCAGTTCCACCATGACCATCTGAAATGGTGTAGTCGATAGTGACCACACCGTTAAAGTTAGCAGGTGCTTGATAGCTTAACTCACCGCTTGGCAGTAAAATTACATTGCCGGTTGAGGCTATTACTTCGCTAATGGTTAACGTATCGCCGTCTTCATCAGTATCGTTCGACAGCACATCCAAGGTTACCGCCTCGTCCTCTTGAGACGTAAAGCTGTCATCATTTGCAACAGGGATATTGTTCTCAGCAACGGTTAGCACCAAGGTACCCGTTACCGTGCCGCCCATACCGTCTGACACGGTATAGGTAACCGTTACTGTGCCTACGAAACCTTCCGGTGGCGTGTATGACACTAATCCATCAACAATAGTCGCCGTTCCAAAATCAGCCGATACTGAGGTAAGCGTAAGTGCATCGCCATCTGCATCTGTGTCATTAGCCAGTACGTCAACCTCTACCGCTTCGTTAAGCTTAATAGCCAGCTGATCGTCTTGAACGTCAGGAAGTGTATTGCCATTAACAAATGTTCCTACTCCACCAACAAAGCTAACCGCTCCATTGGTTGTACCGTCAGCATCGTAACTTCCGCCATCAATGAGCGTCAGCTTCACACACCAGCTACCTGCAACCAGACCTTCTTGCCATTCGCTACTATTAACGACAGGGCAGAAACCTGGTGCGCCTGGTGCTGAGTAAATCACTGCGTCGCCGTCTGCAATAACGTCGAACCAACCTAGCTCAGCAGTCCAGCTACGCATAAATGCGTCTTCTGGTACGGCATTGCGCTGCGGAATAACCACATCAAACTGTGCTTGATTAGACTGATTATTCACCACGTCGAAGTTAAACAACCCACCAACATTGTTAGCTTCCGTATCTGTCGGAATGCGACTTGTTACTGCGCTATCATCAGCAAGTAGCAATACGCCAGCATTTGAAGTGCCACGAGTGTATTCACCCGCGCTTACACATGCACCAGCGTTTGTTTCAACAAGATATTGCGCGCTTTCACCTGCAATTTCTGGCGCTAAAGAACAAAGCGCAATGCTATCTAAGTAGTTAGGAACACCGTCTAAGTCGGCATCACCTGTGCCTTCGATATTATCTGGCAGACCGTCACCGTCAGTGTCTGCACCAGTAAGCTCAGGTAACGTTTCTACCACCTCAATATAAATTGTGCGTGAACTTACAAGCGCTGGGTTATCACTGTCTGCCACAAGTAGCGTAACCGCATAAACACCTGGCGCTACTGAAGCAGGGTCGAATGTAAATACGCCATCATCATTTGAAACATTAGTAAGTTCAGGTGCTGAATTACTCCAGTCGTAGATAAAATCAGCGGCTGGATTGGTGTGACTGATAGCCGCTAGTACGTCGACTAAACCATCATTTTGGCCAACAGTTAACGTTGTCGTATTACCTTGCTCAGCTGACAGCGCTACAACTGGGGCCACAGGCGTTTCTGCAATTGTGGTAGTCTGCGACGCTTTTTCTCCGGCATTTACATTTTCATTTAGCGTTACGATTACCGTTTCGCCGTCATCGATAACCGTGTCAGGGATAATATTGAATTTAACTGTGGCCTGTGTGCCACCTTCAATGGTGACAGTGCCAGAGATAAGGTCGTGATCGCTAGTATCTGCAGTACCTGAAACCGTGTAGCTCACTGTTACTGGGTAACTAGGTGCATTACCGCTTAGCAGTACATCAAAGCTTGCTGCGCCACCTTCGGTGACAACACCGTCATCGCTTAAAGACACTTGAGGGTTTACGCGGATAGTTTGACTAACCGTTGTCGTATTGCCTTCATCGTCAGTTGCCTGCCAGTAAACGGTATGTAGCCCTGGCGTAAAGCGGGTTTGACCGTTCAATAAGGTTACTGGTATTGGGTTACCACCTGCATCTACAGCTGTTGCATTACCAAGTGCAATTTCTGTTAGATATCCTGTGGCATCAAGTTCAATATCCGCTGGTGCTTCGACAACTGGGAAGGTTTGAGCAGTTTGCTCAGAGGCACTAACAGTAACTATTACACTTGCTTGCGATGTTGCGCCACTTGCATCGGTAATAGTATAAGTAATTTGAACATCGCCTTGCGTTCCAAGCGCAGGCGTATAGACAAGTATCCCATTTTCAACTTCGACACTGCCGCTATCCGCTGTTGCGCCAAGTATTGATAATGCATCGCCTTCAACGTCAAGGTCGTTGCTTAGTACGTCAATTTCTACAGCTGTGTCGTCTAATGTAGCAGCCGTATCCGCAACCGCCACAGGCGCATCGTTCACGGCCACCACATTCACTGTGATATTGGCGGTGTTCGAATCTTCTTGACCGTCGTTCGCTTTATAGCTGAACAGTACCGTACCGTTGTAATTTTCTGGGGTAACGTACAGCAAAGAAGGGGCTGAACCTAACACTTCACCTGTTGGCAACGTTACCAATTCAAACGTTAAAACGTCTTCGTCTGCGTCGGTGCCCATTAGCGTTATCGGAAGGCTATCTCCTTCTTGAATAGTGAATTCAAAATCTTCAACTACTGGACCTATGTTTGTATACACCACTGTAACGGTAATACGCGCACAAGCCTCTTCGCCCTCAGCATCTTGAATACAAACGTCGATGGTTACTTCGCCGGAATAATCCTCAGACGGCGTATAAACCAGTTTGCCGTCAACGATTTCAACCGTGCCGTCTGAAGATGTGGCGCTGACGATAGTATGCGTATCATCTGTATCTACATCTTCAACATTGGCGATAACATCGATGGTTAACGCTTCATTTTGGTTCGTTGCAGCAGTGAAATCAGCAAGTGTAGGTGCATCGTTAACAGCGGTAACCGTTACAACAAGCGTACCTGTAGCTGTTGCTCCATTGCCATCAGAAACCGTGTAGGTAATGGTTGCTGTACCATTGAAGTTCTCATCTGGTGTGTAGCTTACTTGGCCACCTTGAATAGCTACTGAACCTTCGTCAACGGTTACGTCTGAAATAGTCAGTACGTCTTCATCAATGTCAGAGTCATTCGCGAGTACGTCGACAGCAACAGAGCCATCTTCCTCGACTGTGGCCGTATCATCCACCGTTACCGGTGTATCATTAACCGGGTTAACGGTAACAGTAATCGTTGCTGTATCAGTGGCACCATTGCCATCGCTTACCGTGTATGACACTGTCGCTTCTCCATTAAAATCAGCATTAGGCGAGAAAGTAACCTGGCTATCTGCCGTGATCACTGCGCTACCCTGCGCTGACGAGGCGGCTGAGACTGAAAGCACATCTTCATCTATATCAGAGTCATTGGCGAGAACAGCTACCGTTACTGAAGCGTCCTCATCAACAACAGCGGTGTCATCCAAAGCGATAGGAGCATCGTTCACCCCTTCTACCGTAAAGCTAATGCTTGCAGTGGCGGTACCGCCATTTCCATCTGAAATAGTGTAGGTGGCCGTTGCCGCCCCATCAAAATCAGCAGGTGGTGTATAGGTCACACTGTTATTTGCATTAACTGTAATAGTCCCCTCAGATGCGCTAGCAGATGTTACGCTCAATTCATCATTGTCAACATCTGTGTCATTGTCTAATACAGCAAGCGTAGTGCTTGAGTCTTCGGTAACTCTTCCGGCGTCATCATTAGCTACTGGAGCGTCGTTAACAGGCGCAACCGTAACGGTGACTGTGGATGATGCGCTACCACCAGCGCCATCAGATACACTGTAAGTTATCGTGGCTGTACCGTTGAAGTCGGCACTTGGCGTAAAGCTAAGCGTATTATCGCCGGTAATGGTTGCAGTGCCTTGGCTACTGCTTGCAGCCGACAGCTGCAACGTGTCTCCGTCAATATCACTGTCGTTTGAAAGCGCATTAATAATTACCGTTTCGTCTTCCTGTACACTCGCCGTATCTGCCACAGCCACCGGATTGTCATTTACTGGGTTTACCGTAATTGACACTGTTGCTGAATCAGAGCCGCTGTTTCCATCAGAAACGGTATACGTCACTGTTGCAGCACCGTTATAGTCGGCATCCGGCGTATACAAAAGATTACCATCGCTATTAATGGTCGCCGTACCAGTACTAGCATTAACAGCAGTTAACTCAAGGGTATCGTTGTCTACATCTGTATCGTTAGCAATAACGTTAACCACAACGCTGCTGTCTTCATCAACGCTAGCTGTATCATTATTCGCAACGGGGGCATCGTTAACGTTTACAACCGTCACTGCCACCGTTGAATTAGCGCTGCCGCCAGCACCATCTTCGATGGTGTAAGTAATAGTGGCGCTGCCGTTGAAGTCAGCGTCTGGCGTGTAGTTCACCTGGTTACCTACAACCTGCACACTACCTGTTGTCACAGAGGCGCTCGCCACACTTAAGCTGTCGCCGTCAACATCGGTATCATTAGCAAGTACATTAATGCTAACCGACTCGTCTTCATTGACACTTGCGGTATCTGGATTAGCGATTGGGTTGTCGTTAACCGCTGCAATAGCTACAGACACCGACGCATTGTCACTGCCGCCGTTACCGTCTGTTACCGTATAGGCTACTGTGGCACTGCCGTTGTAATCTGCCGCAGGCGTAAACACCACATTGCCATCGCCATTAACTACTGCACTACCATTGGTTGCCGATACACTTGATACGCTTAATGCATCGTTATCAATGTCGGTGTCGTTAGCCAATACATTAATAACTACCGCTGTGTCTTCGTTCGTGCTGGCCGTGTCGTCGCTTGCCACTGGTGCATCGTTGACGTTAGTAACATTAATAGTCACCGTACCTGATGCCGTACCACCTGCACCGTCACTAATGGTATAAGTTACGGTTGTTGCGCCATTAAAGTCGGCCGTAGGTGTAAAGGTAATATTGTTTCCGCTAAAGGTTACTGAACCATTTGGCGATGTTGCATTGGTGATCGACAACGCATCGCCATCTACGTCAGTATCGTTAGTCAAAACATCAATAATTACGCTGCTGTCTTCGTTCACCGTCCCTGAATCAGGGTTAGCTATTGGCGCGTCATTTACTGCATTAACCGTTACCGATACAGAAGCTGAATCGGTTCCGCCATTTCCATCAGAAACCGTGTAATTAAGTGTAACAGGGCCATTGAAATCGGCCGGTGGCGTATAAAGAACATCGCCATTTGAATTTACGGAGGCCGCACCAGCGCTTGCCGACACCGCAGTAACACTTAGGGCATCGCCATCTACGTCACTGTCGTTAGCTAACACATCAATAATTACGTCATTATCTTCGTTAGTATTCGCACTGTCGTTTGTGGCAACCGGTGCATCGTTATCTGCTTGCACGTCTACCGTTAGATTCGCGCTATCACTGTTCCCATTTCCATCAGAAATGGTATAGGTCACAAGTGCTGGACCGTTAAAGTCTTGTGCAGGCGTGAAGGTGATGTTGCTTCCCGCAAACGAAACCGCACCGTTGCTAGAATTAGCTGCTGTGATAGACAGTGAATCGCCATCCACATCGGAATCATTTGCCAAGACATTTACTACCACTTGTGTGTCTTCAGTGGTATTGGCTGAGTCGGCCTGTGCTACAGGCGCATCTTGAACATTGCTTACCGTAAATGTTGCTGTGGCGGTGTCGCTACCGCCTGCGCTATCGGTAAGGGTGTATTGCACGGTTTCGGTGCCGAAGAAATCAGCTGCCGGCGTATAAATCAAGTTCGCGCCATCTGTAGTTACCGTACCGCCGTTACTTGGCGTAGCTACAGAGGTAATGATGATACTTTGACCGCTGTCTGCATCGCTATCATTGCTACGGGCCGCTAACGTATTGCTGGTTGTATCTTCATCTACAGTGAAACTATCATCATTCGCTGATGGTATACGGTTAAGTAAGGTTACCGTCACGTCGTTAGCATTTAATGACTGAGGCTGAGCTGCGCCATCAACGTAGCTAAGCGCAGAAGAAATAGTTAAATCTTGGGTAGCCGCACTGGGCACTAGAGCGCTGGTGTCTAGCTCAACGCTAAACACATAGGTTTCAGTGTCACCATCATTATCGCTATTTACAATACTGCCTAAATCAAGCGTTAGCGTATTGTTAGACACACTAATATTGCCGTTCACGTTAACCGCTGTGCCGCTAGCAGCACTGTTAATACTTGCTGGATTGACACCTGAAGAAAGGCCAGTATTAAAGGTACGAGCAAGTTCCCCCGCCCCTGCGAGCAATGAAACATTAGCAGGTAAGGTAACGCTTAAGCTTAAATCGTCTGTTGTCCCCTTAGGTACAGTAACAGTTTGTGTAAGGGTTAGTGTTTCGCCCTGGACAAAGTTGTTACCAGATGTACCACCATCACTGGTATCGGTAAGGGCAAAGGTTGGCGCAGATACGGTTTGCGCTTGTGAAGTAACCGGAATAAGCAGAGCATTCTCGCCATCAGAAGCGTTACTGTCGTTGTCGCTTAACTGGTTGGCACCGAGGTTGTCACCGCTAAACAACGCTTGAACTGAAAATACGGTGTTGTCAGCTGCATTAGCATCTAGCGTTAGCACCACAGAAGCGGTTACCGTTTCACTTGGGGCAATTCCGCCCACGTTTACGTCAAATGGCGTTTCGCTTACTACAACACCTTGGCTAGTAACAGCTGTATTAGCTACTACGCTTAAGCCTGCATTAACCGGCTGAGTAAACGAAACGTTTTCTGCAATCGCTGAACCTTGATTGGTTGCCACGGTGTAAATGCGTACGCTGTCACCTGGATCAACAACCCCATCACCGTCTACATCGTTAACAAGTTCATAGTATTGAATAATCTCTAGTTCTGGCGTGCCTGCGCCCGTTGATGCACTGAAGGTAAGTGGCTGGAAGCCATCACTATCTGCACGGTTATTGTCGGCATAGATAGTGTCGGTTTCATCACTGGTTGCTTCACCTTGTAGCGAGAAACTCTCGTTTGCGGCATTGCCGTTAAAATCAACCAGCGGTGAGTCGATGGTGACATCAAGAGAAACTGTTTCGCTGGCACCAGCTGCTAGCGTGATAAAGTCTGCGCTCAATGAACTACCAATTACACTAACCGTATGCCCACCGCTTACCTGCGCCGAATTAGCAACGTAAGTAAGACCTGTGGGAATAGCGTCACTTAGGGCAATATTTGATAGCGCCTGACTACCTGTATTTTCAAGTAAGTACGTAATAGTTAGCGTATCGTTAGGGCTAATTACATCATTGGTATCAGCATCGGTTGATAGACGTACCAGTTGAGTAATATCTAAATCTGCTGTGTTTGCTGGTGTGCCCACTCTGAAAGTGTTTGCTTGGTCGCCATTTACATCATTACCATCGGCGTCAGTTGGCTCTGCTACTGTGTCAGATGAATCTACGCTACCTTGTAGCGAGACTAACGTGTTGTTAGCCACATTGGCATCAACAAGCAACTCGAATGTAATGGTTTCAGATTCACCAAATGCCATATCGCCAACATTTACTGTGATGCTGGCAATATCATCAAGGGTGCCTTTCGTCGTTGTCGCGGACCCTGCTACATAGTTTGTATTTACAGGAATCCCGTGAGTAAATACAACATCAGTGGCTGTGGCACTATCGCTTTCATTGGTGAGCGTTGAGGTAACGAGTACCGTATCACCGGCATCAATAAATCCATTGCCATTGATATCGTCAGATAGAGTAACTGACTGGGTTGCACCGATGAATGCGGCGATATCACCTGTCACGTTAATAGAATCAGCAAAGCTATAATCACGTTCGTCAGCTGTGTCACCGCTCATTGAGCTATACGCACCATTAGTCAAACCAATTGAAAGCGCATTACCCACATCAGCGTCGCTATCTACAGTGAACTGCGTTGTCACTTGCTTACTGCCTTCGACCAGCGTGATACTGCCCATATCTACAACAAGTAGCGTAGGCGTCGTATCATCTATCGTACCTTGCCCCATGAAGCTATCTGCCACGTAAGTAAGACCATCAGGCACCGAAATGTTAAACGAAGTTTCAAACGCGTCAGCAAAACTAGAGGTGTGGCCTAGGTCGATAGTTAGGGTAAAGGTATCCTCCAACGATACCGAGGTTTTATCGAGCGTCATTGTTGAGTCTAGATTTGGCTCAACGATATCGATCTCAAGAGTAGATGGACCTGCGCTTTCGCCGCCGCCTGATGCATTCGCGCTGTTTGTAAGTGTTGTACCTTGCGCGTTGCCTACTTCGTTTTCTACTACACCGGTAAAGGTAACCGTTATGTAATCATTTGCGCTATTGCCATCAGCGGTATTACTCACAGTGCCAAAATCAACCGTGACATCATTGCCAGACACCGAAGCGGTCGCAGCGCCGTCATAGCTGATTTGCGCTGGACTATTAATACTAATACTGTCAAAGCGAATGTCCGCTGGCAGCGTATTTACAATAGAAACACCGTTAATTGTGCCTTCCACTAAATCGATACGCGCATCAATAGAAACCGACTCACCCACTGCGAAATCATTATCGCTATGTGTAGCATTAAGTGCAGATTGAATAGCCAGTGTGTTATCTACCGTCACATTACTACTAGCTGTTTCACGGTAGTTATTTAACGCAGTGTCATCATCGTCGTCTGTGCCATCTGCGCCACTACGTCCGTTTAGCCCACTGCCGTCCAACTGACTGTTATAGGTCGCTTCAACTGAATTAGTTAGCGTTTCACCAGCGCTTGCTTCGTTGGCCATTACAACGCTGTATTCGACGGTAACGCTTGCAAGTGCTGGTAGGTCGAATGCTGCAACCGACAGCGTATCGCCAGTGTTGGTCGTAGTAGTCTCACTAACATCACTTGCGGTCAGTGCTGTGTTCGTGCCTGTTAATACAGCTTCATCACTTGGGTTGGTCAGGGTTATTGCAGAGAAGGTAACACCAGAACCGCTGCCGTCTGGCCCTCCAAGTAATTCTGCAGGCATCACATCTTCAAAGGTAACGGCGTACGCGGTTGCTGTA
The DNA here is from genome assembly GCF_054960505.1 of Alteromonas sp. G4i13. Lineage (NCBI taxonomy): Bacteria > Pseudomonadati > Pseudomonadota > Gammaproteobacteria > Alteromonadales > Alteromonadaceae > Alteromonas > Alteromonas sp. G4i13. The sequence continues at coordinate 35,958 of NZ_JBHNYX010000007.1, forward strand.
TTCCCCGTGTTGGTTACCACTGTGCGATACGTTACCGTATCACCGCTATCACTTGATGTCGCACCTGCAATGATGGTTTGCGTAATAGATAAATTCGGCTCGATAACATCCACGTCAACGTTCGCAGAAGGTGCTGGCGAGCTCACGTCTTGGTAGCTAAGTGAACCGGTACTAGTTAGCGTTATTCCACCTTGGTTACTTAAGATATTGGCAACTTCAACAGGTACTGCAATAGTGACTTGTTGAGACGTTGAAGCGCTGTTGGTGATGGTACCAAAATCCAACACGACCGGATCGGTTCCTTCACCAGGAGTGGTATTAGGTGTATTTGTGCTGGTGAAATCTGACACTGGTGTCGTAATGGTGATGGCGTCGCCGGTATACGTTAAGCCTGAAGGAAGATCTAACGTATAAACAAAGTTGTCTGTTGTACCAGTTGGAATAGAGAAACTTGCGGTTAAATCAACCACAGTTCCGATTGCAGCACCGGCTGCAGTAGTCGTTAACGTAAGCGTGGGCGCATTGGCGGTAACTGATGCCATAGCAGAATCAGCGATATCGTTAACGTTTTGACCTGAGTCGTTATTAGCACCGCTACCAGTACGCTCACCGGTATCTGAACCGGCTGCGCCTGGCGTAGCATTATTAGTACCAAATGCACCAGGCAAAGACGTTGCTGAGGTTGCGACGGTATTGGTGACGGTTTCTTCAAATGCGATATCAAAATTGACCTGAGCAGTGTACACAACGGTGACGCTTTCACCCGCTGCTAGGTAATCAATGTCGCTAACTGCGCAGCTATCAGACTCAACCGTTAGCTCGTTGACACTGATGCTTGCACAGGCTGCTACATCAATGCCTGCCCCTCCCTCTGGATAATATATTGCACTATCTAATGCCACACTGTTAAACCGCGCGGGCACGTTGTCACTGATGTACCAGTCATGCGCACGCGATACGGCAATTCCCGACGTATTTGTTAACGTAACGGTGAATGTTACTTCGCTTCCACCATCTACAGTTGATGGCGAAGCTGTTTTTGTAGCAGTTAGGTTTGGCTCGGCAATACGAATATTCTGCGTCGCATTGTTACTTTGATTTGTGCTGCTTTGATTAAAGTAGTTTACTTCACCTGTTACCGTTTTATTGTTTGTACGGTTATTGTTACTGGTGTTTAAGGTAAGCACACTAAGTGTAACTGTGATACTTTCATCACCTGCATCATTGTCATTATTTGTTATGTCACCCAAGTCGAAGATAACAGACTGACCACTGACAACCGGGGTAATAGTTGTATCTGACGCAGTAATTGACACACCATTTGACGTCGTAAAGCCCGTATCAAATGTTCCGCGAATTAAGGCAGTGCCCGCTTGATAGGCCATTCCAGCAGGCAGAATAACTTCGATAATGTCCTGATTAGCAGTTTCTAGCGTCTGTCCCTCTGGTACGACAGTTGTAAACGCGTAGGTAAGCACTTCCCCTATAGCCGATTCACGAGTACCTGAATCACTCGTAAAAGTTTCTGAAGAAGCTATCAACGTAATATTGTCAGCTGAAATTGCTCTTGTGGCCGTGGTACCTGTGCTACTGGACTGAGAGTCACGCTCAACGGCTTGATCGCCTGTTTGGCTATCACCTGTAGCTTGCGCGGTAATATCAAAAGAGGAACCAGTCTGTGCACCTGCTTTTACTTCAGCAGTATAAGTGAACTGCACGCTATCACCAGCGGCAAGCTCCGTACCTGAATAGGTTACTCTGTCTGGTGAAGTTTGAAGTGCATACGTAAAACCAGTTGGGGTTGTTCCTGCGTTTACATTTGTGAAAATATCAGTATTAACATTGCTGACCACTTCAACATCATAAGCGGTAGCTGTACCTGTATTTTCAACATCTATAGTTACGGTTACCGTATCGCCTGCTTCTACGCCAGAGCTTGGCGCCACGCTTGTTGTTGCGCTTAATACATGCTCTGAAAACTGATTAGTTGACGTAGCTGACGCATTGTTGGTGGTATTGTTGGTTCCCGCATTTACCTGTAACTGCTTGCTTTGCGTTGACGTTGTAGCGGCATTTTGTGTGACGTCTTGCACCAAGGCTTCAAGCGTAATTGAAAATGTATTATCGCTTGGATCGTTATCATTATTAGTGGTTGTACTGCCGTTAAACACAGCTCTAACCGTTTGCCCACTAGCGACAGTGCCAGACGATGTCACGGTTGGGCTGGCACTTACGGTTCCGTCAAAACCTGTTGAATTTACCGTTAACGTATTGCTGTATTCAAAGCCAGCAGGGAGCGTCATATCTACCGTTAAGTCATTCGTTGTGCCCTCTGGCAAAGTCACGTCTACCCGATACTGTACGGTATCACCTACCACAACATTCCCCGTGGGGCTTACTATTGTTGAAGCAATAGCAATATCTGAAACGGTGACAAATGCGTCATCTGACTGCGGATCAAAGGTCGCAGCCTGCCCCTGTGCAGAAGCCCAATCAATCGTCGCTTCAGACGTGATGACATCGTTAGGCTCTGCAGTTTGTGCAATATCTTGAGTGAAAGTAAGCACGTAAACTTCACCTGCGGCGAGGTTCTGTATGCTGTAAGTACCATCTGCTAGTGAGCCGCTGCCCAAGGCTACACCATTCCCATCGACTGTTGCAGATACAAGGCTCTGCGAAGCCACGCCAGAAACGATAGGAACACTGGCGGTGGTGTCAAATGATGTAGCACCACCTTCGTTAGTTACTGTTAAGGTGTACTGAATCGTATCTCCGGCATCTACATTTCCTGCAGAAGTAGCAAGTGAAACGGTCAATTCTGGAGCACGAACAAGAATTTTAGCTGACTTAAGATCGGCAGTGATTGCATCAGGCGTATTGGTCGAAGTACCTTGGAATAAGTTCGCCAATTCCAACCCATCAGCATAGGGCTTATCGGTTACCTCAACGGTAAAATCAACTTCTAGTACTTCAGCTTGGGTTGTTGAGATACTGCCCCAGTCTAACGTTACGCTGTTTTCAGCAGATGATACCGTGATTGTAGGTGTGAGGGTTGTTACCGTATTTTCAGCGGTATAAGAAAAGCTGGTGTTGCTCGCAATATTTGAATTTGTATCGACAGTCGTTTCTGGGATTAAGAAAACGGGCAAAGGAAGAAAATCTACAAATACAATGTCGTTAGTATCGCCAGAAGGAATATCCATGCGCAAACGATAGGTAACGCTTTCACCCGGTGCGTACTGTAATAGTTGTGTGGTTGTATCGCCGTTACCGTCAACAAGAAATTTAGAGGTACGAATACCTTCAATAGAGACCGAAGCACTTGAGCCTTCCAAGCAGCTCGACGCACCACTTGCTACGTTATATTGTGCACTTTGAGAAAACGATAGTGAATCGTTAGCAACGACAGGGGCATTACTATCAACCCCTGTGTAACCACCAACGTAATTTTGCTGAATATCTACGGTGTAAGAAACCGTCAAAACGCTTCCCCCCGGAAGCGTGCCTGTTGCGTTAGTAACGTTGTAAGTGATGGCCTCATTTTGACTGGCATCAGTACTTGAAGCAGGCCTCGTTATGTTAAACGTACTTCCACCATAGTTAACCGTGATATCAGATGAAAAATCGACGCCATCGGCTATGGTGTCGTTAAGAATTAAAGAGTCTACCGATACGTAATCAGAAATTTGGATTGAGTTAGTAACGGTAAGTGTGTTGCCAGGACTTGACTCCCCTGTATTTACACCTTGCTGTATTGCAACATGCTTTGCCGTAACCGTGTCACTGCTAGAAACCTGGGTAAGCCCATTGCCGTTAAAACTCGCATTAAAGTCAAGCGGATGCACAATACTTGACGCACTGCACTGCTGCGCATTCAGGACATTAATAAAATGCATGGGGTAGCTCACGCGCACATCATTTGCACTGCTTGTTCCCGTAGCAGAAGCACACGAAACATCTAAAATGCCACCAGTACTGGATGTAGAAGGTTCACTATCTATAGCGCACCCAGTTCCACCAGTTATCGTAGCTTGAGCGCTATACTGAACACCATTGTCTAAAACATCTGTGAACTGTAAGCTGTCTATCGTAGGGCCATTTGCAACATCTACCGTATGTGTAACGGTTGCTGAAAAACTAGGGCCCGCAGCAAGCTCGTTTTCCGCAGCAGAGCTTTGCGTAGTTACTTGGTAGAGGGCTGCCTCAACCGACGCACTTTGCGTTGTTCCTACTATTGGGCCGTTATCACCTGTTGCTGTGTCACCAAATTCATAAACAGGCGTTACCTCGATAGCAAACGCTTCCGCTGGCGTTGCATTGCTGTCTATAGTGAAACAAACATTTGTAGTTAGATCAGGGCCATTGGTTACAACCGAGCCCACTGGGATATCTACCGTTGAAAAACTGAACCCTTCAGTGCCCGCAACGGTTTGCGCAATGATAGGATCTTCGAGCTCATTGTTGTTCGCAACGGTGTCAAACGTGCCTACATTAACCGTAGCGCTGTTACTTCCTATAAACGTCGCACCGTTAAATGTTAAGTCAGCATCATGAATAACGCGAAGATAAGGGCCATACCCTGTTGTACCTGAGTTAATTAACGGTATGTCGTAACAAAATGACTCCCCTATAAACGCGCTTTGCGGCGGTGAGTTTGTGATGACAGGGGTTGCTGCTTGCGCGCTTTGCAATGCGCCTAAGAGCAATGAAGTACCGATGATGGCTTTGGACAATGTGCGGATCATGCCTTTCCTTTCATTCGTTTTTTTCTTTTTAAAACAGTTAGCTATCGGGTTCAGTTGTAATCACTTCATGCTTGTTTTCATCGAACTCAACGTAAAAAACCATTGAATACATTCAAATGATAAAACCTGAAAACTAGTACAAGATTTAACTTCTCGCCAGATAGAAAGCAGTAACTATTAATAAACAAAAACTAATATCTCTTTATTTTATATAGAGTTACTGAGCAAAGCAGACCATAACGCGTTGAAAAGTGTAAAGACAGTAGACATAAGGATAAGACAACAAGGATAGGGGTAAACCCCTATAGCAATTACTAAACCCCCAAATTTAGTTAGCTGTATGAATCATTAGATTTATTATCGAGCGATATTATTTAAAACCCACACCTTCATATTGGTATAAAAATCAATACTCACGTATTGAACCACATCTCAGAGTTAAGCTTTATAATTAACCAAGAGGTCAAAAATCCATGTTTTGAGTAAACTCAGTTCCTATTAAAGGCCGTGCTCCCTCATCACGAACAAAACATAAAGATGGAAAGAAAACAAACCTCCATCAGACGTTATCACTTAGCACTCTTTTGGATTTGAAACGTTTTTTTACTCAAATACATCAAGCATTCGTTGCGTTATTTTGGGTCATCCTAAATTCGGGTAATTAGCTCCTCGCCATTAAATTTTTCTTATTTTTATTCTCTTTCTATTGATCTTGATCAAACTAATAACTAAACTTTCAGTAATTTCTGAAACTTCTGGAAGGTAAAAATGAAAATGACGCCTTTAATTACATCTGCGGTAATGCACTTTGGCGAAATGGGAAGTCGTTGGGGTTTCAACAGAACAGTTGGGCAAATTCTAGCGCTTATTGTTTTAAACGAAGAGCCCATTTCGGCGCAGGAAATTGCGGATGCACTCAACATATCCAGAGGCAATACCAGCATGGGTTTAAAAGAGCTTCAGTCATGGCGCTTAGTTAAACAGCATCTTGTTCCTGGTGAGAGAAAAGAGTTCTTTATTCCGGCTGGCGATATTTGGACATTGGCCAATAGAGTATTTGAAGAACGAAGAAAGCGCGAGATAGACCCAACCATGAGTCTACTGCGTGATTTGTTGCTTGACGCACCTGCCAATGAAAAAGAGGCAAATGCACAACATAAACTGAACGAAATTCACGATTTACTCGAATCAATTACGGCATGGTCTGAAGAGCTTCAAAATCTTGGGCCTGAAAAGTTAAACACGTTGATGAAGTTGGGTTCTGGCGTGGGCCGTATGCTTGAGCTTAAGGACAAGCTACTTCCGGGGAAAAACAGCGTTAACTAAGGGGGCCTTCTGTGGATGCATTCTTGCTGTCTCGTTTACAATTTGCGTTAAATATTAGTTTTCATATTTTGTTTCCAACCATCACCATGGCGATGGGCTGGTTTCTATTTTACTTTAAGCTGCGCTCTAATATTTCAGGTCACCCTGTGTGGATGCGTATGTATCGCTTTTGGGTACGTGTCTTTGCCCTAAGCTTCGCCTTGGGTGTAGTAAGCGGCGTCACTATGTCATTTCAGTTTGGTACTAACTGGCCTGGATTTATGGAGAAAGTAGGTAATGTGGCGGGGCCACTACTCGGTTATGAGGTACTTACCGCCTTTTTCTTAGAAGCCACGTTTTTAGGCATCATGCTGTTTGGCATACACCGTGTTCCGAACTGGCTGCATACGGCTTCAACCCTTATTGTTGCACTTGGCACCACTACTTCTGCGTTCTGGATACTAGCTTTAAATAGCTGGATGCAAACCCCACAGGGTTTTGAAGTGGTCGACGGCGTTGTGTATGCCACAAACTGGAAAGAAATTATCTTTAACCCATCTTTCCCTTACCGCTTTGTACATATGATGTTAGCGTCTGGACTGACGGCCAGCTTCCTGATAGCTGGGCTTTCAGCCTACCGCATGCTTAAAGGCGACGACAAGCTTGCGCCTAAGCTCGCGCTTAAAACCGCCACCTATACGGCGGCCGTGTTAATCCCGCTACAAATTTTTGCTGGCGACATGCATGGTTTAAATACGCTTGAGCATCAGCCTCAGAAAGTAGCGGCGATGGAAGGACTTTGGGAGACCACTGAAGGTGCACCTTTGTTACTTTTTGCAATTCCTGACGAAGAAAGCAAAGAGAATCATTTTGAAATTCCCATTCCCTATGGCGCAAGTTTAATTCTTACTCACGAACTTAAGGGCGAGATTAAAGGGTTAAATGAGTTTGAAGGAGAGCATCCGCCCGTTGCCCCTGTTTTCTTCGGTTTTAGGGTTATGGTGGGTATGGGCATGTTGATGCTCGCTGTGTCATGGCTTGGCAGTCTTTATCTTATGCGTAACAAAGACTTCCCAATTTGGCTTAAACGCACGTTTGCAGGTATGGCGTTTAGCGGCTGGATTGCTACCTTAGCAGGCTGGTACGTAACGGAAATAGGCCGTCAGCCCTATTTGGTAAGCGGTGTATTAAGAACCGCTGATGCCGTTACCCAATTGCCACCGGCGAATATTGCTCTGTCGTTCACGCTCTACCTTGTTATCTATACGGTACTTCTAATTGCATACATGGGAACACTTATGTTGATGTGCAGAAGAGCCGTTGAAATTGAAGAGATAACTACGGAAGAGCGCGAAGTTGCCAAGGCAAAAATGCAACCTACTGACCCAGACCCAAGCACGGTTTAAGGAGAGCAAACATGTTTGAAAATGTATCAGCAGAAATGCTCGGAAATATTTATGTGGGTTTACTTGGTCTATCTGTATTGCTGTACGCCATTTTAGATGGCTACGACTTGGGTGTGGGTGTACTTATTCCGCCAAGAACAGAAGCGTTTCGCGATGACATGATAGCCTCCATAGGACCTTACTGGGATGCTAATGAGACGTGGCTTGTGCTCGCCATAGGTCTACTGCTTATTGCTTTCCCTGAAGCCCATAGTGAGTTTTTACAAACCTTGTACTTGCCTGCCACCTTCATGTTATTAGGGCTTATTTTGCGCGGCGTAGCGTTCGATTTTCGCGCCAAGGTTGTGCAGGTGAAAAAGCGTAAGTGGGACATGGTATTCAAATACGGTTCGCTTTTAACCACATTAGCTCAAGGGTACATGTTGGGTATATACGTGACGGGGCTTCGCACAGATATTTGGGCGCAAGGCTTTGCACTTCTCGCTGCATTTGGTGTTACGGCTGCCTATGCGTTTATTGGCTCGTGCTGGTTAATACTTAAAGGCGAAGGTGAGCTTCAACAAAAAGCGTATTACTGGGCCAGAAAAGGTTTAGGGGTACTGGCGGTAGGGATTGTCGCGGTAAGTATCGCAAACCTAACCTTACACGATGACGTACGAGATTTATGGTTGTCTGCTCCTTGGGGTTATGTGCTTTTCGCTATTCCAGTAGCGTGTTTTGCGCTTCTAGCACTATGTGGTGTGTTGCTTAAAAAACTGCCTGATGCACAAGGGAAAGGCGAATGGCTTCCGTTCTTTATTGCCCTTCTAGTATTTTTACTTTGTTTCACCGCATTCGGCATAAGCTACTATCCGTTTATCATTCCTGGACAGATGACAGTGATGGATGCGCTTAGTGATGCAAGCTCTCTGCGCTTCTTGCTTGTTGGCGTAGTTATTGTTGTACCTATTATTTTGGCTTATACGGCCATGGTATATAAGATATTCTCCGGTAAATCAGAGAAGCTTTCTTACTACTAGCATTCGTTGATGGGATCGCAGCAGATCCCAATTACTTAAAACAATAGTGAACATCATTGAAAGTCAATGGTGTTCACTTTCTATTCAGCGCTATACTAAACGCTATACGTTGCGAGTTTCTTGCGGTTCCCGTCGCCTTTTCTATGCGTGGGACATTTGCGGCGACCAGTATCACCTACCCACGAACTCGATCTGAAAACCTGCGATCAAAATATGATCCTTTCCCTCGAACAATGTATACCAATAACTAAAGGATGTTTAGCGTTAGCTAGTCTACCCTTAAGGTGTGATCAAAATTTAAACGTTACTTACCGTTAAATATTTTGTTGACATCAAACTGTAATATTACTATATTTTATTTGGGGCAATTTTTAATAGAAGGAGCCAATACCATGGAAAATGTATTCCATTCGTTCTCACGGTTCTTCAAGCGCGCGCACCCCTACACAGTCGCTCACTATATCGGCCGTAAAAATGCGCAGCGTATCTTAGGATGTAAAATCAAAAAGAAATCCAAGATATTCGCCGACCAGCACGTTGAAGACCAAAATCATTAATTTATATGGGGCCCGTCAAACCGGCCCCATTTTTTTAAGCGTTAAATATGGTTAAGCGGTACCGAGGTTGTGTACTTAATCTGCTCCATTGCAAAGCTTGAAGTGACGTCGGAAAATTCTATACCGTTAACCAATCGCTTATAAAAATGATCAAAGCAATCCATATCGGTAACGAGAACTTTTAGCAGGTAATCGTATTCGCCAGACATACGATAACATTCAACAACTTCATCAAATGACGCGGCGTGCTTGGCGAAACTTGCCAGCCACTTACCATCATGTCTGCCCGCTTTTACCTGAACGAATACTGTCATCGCAAGGCCCAGGTGTTTTGCTTGCAACAGCGCTACTCGCCTAGAGATTATGCCCTTCTCTTCTAGCTTTTGAATACGCCGCCAGCAGGGCGTTACCGTAAGCCCAACTTGCTCAGCGATTTCTGCGACAGGCGTGTCAGCGTTATTCTGTAGCATGGCCAAAATGGCTTTATCTATTGTGTCTATACCGCTTGTTTTTTCACTACGCATAGTGAGATGTTGCCCTTTATTTCCATGTTCTTAGTTTTTCAGCGAATTACGTCAGGCGCTTTACTTTTATGGAGGCTATTTAAAGCCACCAAGGCTGATTAAAGTCGACATTTTCTGGTGCAATTTCGTATTGAAAGGGAGGCGTGAATACATCCCAAAATGCATCCCGCAAGTCCTCGTCTATTATGCTAAGTTTACCTGCATCGCGATAACGAGATAACAGTGTATTGTAAGCGTCAATCGGCATTTGCGGGTTAGACTGGCGAAAGATAACACGCCCTCCAAACTCTTCATACATCGCTTTTTCTGTTTGAAACTGTATAACCTGCTTGGTCGCTATCTCTTTAATGGGTTTCGTGGCCGTTTCACTTGAAACCTGACCTTCAAACTTCTCGATAAACTTGCTTACCAGTGTTTGATTAACAGTTATGCCTTTTTGTTTTGCATAGTCCTCTAAAACAAGCTCATAAATTCTGTTAGACGCATTTACACGGACCACATAATCAAGCATACCTGCGTAATTGTCTTTCGCTTGCTGCTTCAAGTTTTTACGTTCTTCTTCGCTAGGCACGACGTCTGCCATACGGATTTCGGTATTAAGCACCATTGCTAAAACACCCTGATCATCGACTTGTCCATTTGCCTGAGCAGCATAAGCAAGGTTTGAACTTAGAATAAGTAGCGCGGTGGCCAATGAAGATCGAATAGTTGATGTCATGCGCATTAAGCACTCCCTGTAGACGTATTTATCGCCGCGATTACGAACACTTTGAGTCTCGCTGAGTGGGTAATTAACTGTGCGGACTGGTATTACCCAAATGGGCGTTGTAATGAGTAAAGCATTAAACGCTATGACTACGCAATACCGTGGCGTACTGATATTAGGAATATGCTGCGAGCTTCAAATTTATTGGGGTGAACGAGTGCTTATGTGGTGTAGTCGAGAGAGGATGACGATAGCGACGCAGTAGACTAGCTATTGATGAAAGCGTTATTCGTTAAAAATGATATATACCAAAAGCGGTATGGACTAAAAGCTTTGTCGCGCGTTTAGCGTGGGTGTGGAAATACAGACATTAGAAAGAAAAACGGCGGTCAAATGACCGCCGTTTTTGAATTCTTAGATAGCTTGCACGTTAGCAGCTTGAAGACCTTTTTGACCTTCTTCAACTTCAAATTCTACTCGCTGACCTTCTGGAAGCGTTTTGTAACCGTCAGAGATGATCGCACGGAAATGAACGAATACGTCCTTACCGCCGTTATCTTGAGTTAGAAAACCGTAACCTTTATCAGCGTTGAACCACTTAACTGTGCCTGTAACTTTAGACATGTCGTATAGACCTCAAATATCGTATTAAATTGCGCATAAGCGCGTGTAACTAAGTTCTTTAGAGTCTTTAAATTGGCGGAGTATTGGGTCTTACTTACGAATGGACAAACAACTTACAACAAATTACCGGGTAACTCGAGTGGTTTAACATATAGCAAATAATACAAAATCGCGTCTCTTTAAAGACTTTGGCTAAAAGCCAAAGCCACTATAACACTCTTCGGGACGATTAATATACAAATTAATTGATAAACTACGGATTTCATAAATATTTCACCGCAGCGTAACAAAAATTAATGCCCTTTCCGCCAGGCTAAATACCAGCAAATTGCGCCAATTACGCCTGTACTTGCAGGGAAATACCAAGATAAATCGTACATTGGTAGTATTGCTGTCATTAACACAAAGGTGGCGCCCACTACGCTTAAATGAGTGGTCTGAGTTGTTTTCTTTTGCTCTTGGAGCAGTGCCAAATGTGCCCTTTGTTGTTGCAATGGCAAGCGCTTCATTTGCTGTAAACTGTCGTACAGCAGGTCTGGCATTTCAGGTAGTTTTTCAGACCAGAAAGGTAAGTTGTCTTTCACCTTCCCCATCATGGCGGTAAAGCCAATCTGCTCTTTCATCCAGTTTTCAAGAAACGGCTTAGCGGTTTTCCAAAGGTCGAGCTGAGGATACAACTGACGTCCTAAGCCTTCGATATACAGCAGTGTTTTTTGCAGTAGCACAAGCTGTGGCTGCACAACCATATTGAAACGTCGTGCCGTATTAAATAGCTGCAGCAGCACGTTACCAAAAGATATTTCAGCCAGTGGCTTTTGGAATATAGGTTCACATACCGTGCGGATGGCCATCTCGAACTCATCGATATTGGTATCTTGCGGTACCCAGCCTGAGTCGGCGTGAAGCTGCGCGACTTTGCGATAGTCGCGGTTGAAGAAGGCAATAAAGTTTTCCGCCAAATAACGTTTATCTTCACGATTGAGCGTACCCACAATGCCAAAATCGATGGCGATATATTTAGGGTTTTCAGGGTGTTCGGTAGATACAAATATATTGCCCGGGTGCATGTCTGCATGGAAAAAACTGTCGCGAAATACCTGAGTGAAGAATACTTCCACACCGCGCTCGGCCAATTTTTTCATATTGGTATTTTGGGTAAGTAATGCGTCTATATTTGAGATTGGCAGACCGTAAATACGCTCCATAACCAACACATTACTGCGGCAATAGTCACTGTAAATTTTAGGTACATAAAGCGCGTCAGAACCTTCAAAATTACGCCCTAACTGAATACCGTTTGCAGATTCACGCAGTAAATCAAGCTCATCAACAATGGTCTTGCGGTATTCCACAACCACTTCGACAGGACGCAGCCGTCTGCCGTCAGGAAGCCAGCGTTGAAGCACGTTAGCCAAGCTAAACAATAGCTCCATGTCCGCCACGATGGTATCGCGAATATCTGGGCGCAACACCTTTACCACAACGTCTTCATTGTTATGCTTTAACTTTGCCGCATGAACTTGGGCGATAGAGGCAGACGCCAGTGGCGCCTTTTCAAATTCACTGAATAATTCGCTTAAGTCAGAAAGTCCCAACGCTTGCTTGATAATGTCTTGTGCAGCGTCAGATGAAAACGGCGGAACTTTGTCTTGTAAACGGGCAAGTTCATTAGCAATGGCAGGGGGAAGCAAGTCTCGGCGGGTAGAGAGCATCTGGCCGAATTTAATAAAAACAGGCCCAAGGTTTTGTAGTGCAAGGGTAATACGCTCGCCGGCTGACTTGCCCTTGTGCTTGTTTCGCACCCCAAAAATGGTATGACGCATAGCCCGCGCGTACCAGGGTAACCACTTTGCTGGAATAAGTTCGTCTAAGCCGTGTTCCAACAATACCTTGTTAATTCGGTATAACCTAACAATACGCATTTATGAGCCTGTTTCTCTCAATCTTACTTAAATTTTTCTTCTAGGCGGCGCAGTCTCGCATCGGCACTTTCTGCTCGATCGCGAAGCGCATTAACTTCGTCACTAAAGTGCATAACCGCCAGCTTGTGTGCAGCAAGCTGCTTTTCTTCTACTACGGCGTTACCGAATACCTTTGCCATGGACGCTAGCGCTGACATCGACTTCTCATGCACGGTTTTCACCGTTTTCACGGTCTGATGGGCAATAACATCGTTAGTCTTTTGTGCTAATAACTCTTCAATGTCGATATCGAGCTGCTGAAACAATGCACTGACTTGCTGAGCAACATTTAGCTCTCCTTCCAAAAAGAGGGCTTTTTGCTGAATAAGACGAGTCAACTGGCTGGTTTCTTTTAACTCTGGCAAGGTTTGTAGCGACGTTTTAATACAACAGTCTTTCGGCCCAAGGGACGCGACGGCGTCTTCAAACGAGCCTTGTGCGCTGAGTACGTCAATACGGTCAGAAAACGACAGCGTAATACCATAAGGAAGCGGCGAAATGAACGCGGTAAGCCTGGCGCCAGCAAGCGCTTTTAGCCTTACTTCGCTGTCTTCGTCTAAAGACAGCAACTTGTTTAAAACCGATTCAGCCGTTGCGGTAACCAGCGCAGAAGTAGGCATTAAAACTTATAACCTCTATGTAGCGCTACAATACCGCCAGTCAGGTTTTGGTAATCACATTGCTCAAAGCCAGCCTGCTCGAACATCCCCTTCAAGGTTTCTTGATCTGGGTGCATACGTATGCTTTCCGCAAGGTATTGGTAGCTTTCTGCATCGTTCGCCACTAGCTGACCCATTTTTGGCAAAATGTGAAACGAGTACATATCGTAAAGTTTGCTGAGCTGCTCTGACGTAGGCTTAGAAAATTCTAATACCAGTAAACGGCCGCCTGGTTTTAACACGCGAAAAATAGAATTTAGCGCGTTTTGCTTTTCCGTTACGTTTCTAAGACCGAATGCCATGGTCACCACATCAAAATGGTTGTCGGGGAAAGGCAGTGCTTCCGCGTCAGCTTGCACATAATCGATGTTGCTTACCAAGCCGCGATCGCGAAGCTTATCGCGGCCTACTTTCAGCATAGACAAGTTGATATCGGCAAGGGTTACACGCCCTGTAGGGCCTACCAAGCGAGAGAACTTAGCAGTTAAATCGCCAGTACCACCGGCAATATCCAATACTTTATTGCCCGCGCGGACACCGCTGCAGTCTATTGTAAAACGCTTCCATAAACGATGCACTCCCATCGACATAAGGTCGTTCATTACGTCGTACTTTGCTGCAACAGAGTCAAAAACATTAGCAACTAAAGAGGCTTTTTGCCCTTTATCCACCTGTTTGAAACCAAAGTGCGTTGTATGCTCAGTAGCATTGTCGATTGCAGAGTCTGCTTGCGTAGCGGGAGTTTGATTGTCGCTCATGACAGTCCTGTAATTTGAATATTTTTATTAATGCCGAAGTGTATAGGATTGTGTGCTCAAGCAAAAGCTTTATGCCTGACTGTCTCCTGATGTAAATCAAGCCTTTGACCTTCACAAAAGCGGAGCCTGCAAGGCACAAGCTCGCTTGTTTAGAAGACTAGAGCAGCTTGCTCTACGCTACCTGATTGTTTGTGCCCCAACTATAGGCAACAATGGCACTGATCTCTTGCAAAGAACGGCCGCTTTCCTCATGCCATTGCGCAAATGCCGCATTGGCCGCCGACAGCGACTTTTTCGAGGTTAAGCCACCGTCGATAATTTCATTCTTTCGCAAGTAATCTTCCACGTCACGAGAGAATAAAAACGTGTCTATGCCGAGTGCACGAAGCATGTAGGGGCCGGTGTTGCCACCCAATCGCGCACCGCGTTTTTTCAAAAACGCCCAAAGCTCAGTGATATTGTCTTTTTCAAAGCCTGCTACGAACTTACCAAAGCTACCGTGCTCTAGGGCTACGTCTTTGATCATCATGGCATTGTCACGCACTGTCATCACTTTTTTGTAGTTGCGAACAATGCGCTTATCTGACGCTTTTTGCTCTAGCATTTCATCGGGCATCAACAACACTTTATCAATGTCGAACCCGAAAAATACGGTTTCAAAGTCGGGCCACTTTTGCTCAATAACTCGCCAAACGAAGCCCGACTGGAACACTTTTTTGGTCATCGCCGCTAAAAAGCGGTCGTCAGGAATTGCTTCAATTTGCGCTTTAGAAAGTGGTGCTTGGAGCATGGCTTCAAGCACCCTTTCACCGCCTTTGCGCTCGCACGCTCGGCGGTAGATAGATTGAAAAGACTCTAGCTTAGACTCTTTCATGTGTGCCTAGCCTTTAATACCGCTGTGACGAAGCAAAGCGTCAACTTGCGGCTCGCGCCCTCTAAAAGCAACAAACAAGTCCATAGGAGGCTTACTACCGCCCATTTCTAAAATGTTTTCTAAGAACGCTTTGCCCGTATCGCGGTTAAAGATGCCATCCTCTTCAAACTTGCTGTACGCGTCGGCAGAAAGCACCTCAGCCCACTTGTAGCTGTAGTAGCCCGCTGCGTATCCACCTGCAAATATATGACCAAAGCCGTTTTGGAAACGGTTAAACGATGGAGGAATGACCACGGCCACCTCTTCACGCACTTTATCCAATGTGCCCTGTACGTCTACCTCACTGCCCTTTTCGCTATGCAGTAAGAAGTCGAAAAGACTGAATTCAAGCTGGCGTACCATCTGCATCGCTGACTGGTAATCCCGTGCAGCAAGCATACGCTCCAGTAAATCAGCAGGAAGCGGTTCGCCAGTTTCATAGTGACCAGAGATAAAGTTAAGTGCGTCTTCTTCCCAGCACCAGTTTTCTAAAAACTGACTTGGCAGTTCAACCGCATCCCATGGCACACCGTTAATACCGGACACACCCGCTACGCGCATTTTAGTAAGCATGTGATGGATCCCATGACCAAACTCATGGAACATGGTCACCACTTCATCGTGGGTAAATAGCGCTGGCTTATCCCCTACAGGTGCGTTGAAATTACAGGTAAGGTACGCAACGGGTAGCTGCAATTCGCCATTCATTTTTTCACGACGTACGCGACATTCATCCATCCACGCGCCGCCACGCTTTTTAGCTCGTGCGTATAAGTCTAGGTAAAAGCTGCCGCGCATCACATCAGCATCGTCAGTAATGGTGAAGTAACGTACATCTTTATGCCACGTATCAATGCCAGGCTGCTCAATAATTTTTAAGCCGTACAGGCGATGTACAACTTCGAATAAACCAGACAGCACTTTATCTTCAGGGAAATAAGGCCGAAGCATTTCATCAGAAATCGTGTACTTTTCCTGTTTCAGTTTCTCGCTGTAATACGGTAAATCCCATGCCGCTAGCTCGCTGACACCATGCTTGTCTTTCGCGTACGCTCGTACTTCTTCAAGCTCTTTCTCTGCCTGAGGCTTAGACTTAGCCGCCAAATCACGTAAGAAACCGATGACCTGATCGGTAGAGTCTGCCATTTTAGTCGCTAGTGAACGCTCTGCATAACTTGAAAAACCTAACAATTCAGCCAGTTCAGTACGCAGCGTTAAGGTTTCTTTGATTATATCGGTGTTATCCCACTTACCCGCATTAGGGCCTTGATCAGACGCTTTTGTTGCATAGGCGCGATACATTTCTTCGCGAAGTTCGCGATTATCGGCGTAAAGCATGACTGGCAAATAAGACGGAATGTCTAACGTAAACAACCAGCCTTGTAAGTCTTTTTGGTGCGCAGCTTGCGCCGCTGCTTCAAGGGCTGACTCTGGCATACCGGCAAGTTCAGCTTCATCGGTAATGTGTTTAGTCCAGCCCATAGTGGCGTCCATCACATTATTGGAAAAGGTTGATGATAGCTCGCTAAGCTTTGCCTGAATCTCTGCAAAACGCTTCTTTTGCTCTGCGGGAAGCGCTACACCTGACAATGTGAAATCGCGAACGGCGTTTTCAATCACTTTCTGCTGCTCTTCGCTTAGAGTCGCAAATTCGTCAGACGCTTTGAGGGAAGCGTAAGCATTGTAAAGGCCTTCGTGCTGGCCTACCCAAGTTCCGTATTCAGATAATAATGGTAAACACGCATCGTGGGCTTCACGCAATTCATCGCTGCTCACCACGCTATTCATATGAGAAACGGGTGAAAATATTTTACTTAAACGATCATCGGCCTCTTCAAGGCGCAGCACTAAATTCTGGTAAGAGTAATCTTTCGACGCCACGACCTCATCTATTTCGCTTTTGCACGCCGCAATGGCTTTTTCAATTGCAGGCTTGATAGAGGCAGGTTCAATAGCAGAAAAAATTGGTAGACCATCTACCATTTCAATTGCAGGGGTTGTCATAATCTTTTTCACTCTTAACACGTTGATAGAATAATGATGGGGCTTCGCTGATTAAAAGCAAGCTATTGTTTTAGCCACTGTTGACCTATTTTGAACTTACTTGCCGTTAACGTGCATGGATCATGATTATTGCCTATATTTACGAATTCAATGAATGCCGCTGCACCGTTTTTCTTGATGCCCCTCATAAAAACTGAACAACACAGCCACCTCTACTAAGCGCTGTCACAAATGTCACATTTCATCCTTTTGTCTACTTTGTCCCTTCGCTGTTCAGCGTCTATAATTTCGATTAATAAATCTACAAGGCATAGATATGAAAACGTTGACCTCAGGCGAAATAGCCTCGTATTGCGATGTAAATCTGCGCACCGTAATTCGATGGATCGAAAGCGGTAAGCTGAAAGGCTTCAAACTTCCTGGGCGTGGAAACAACAGAGTATTAGTAGAAGATTTTGTCGCCTTTCTTGAACGACACGACATGCCAATTCCCGATTCATTGAAAGGCATTGCCACGCCCTCAATATTAATTGTTGACGATGAAATGCCAGTTGCCAAGTCTATTCAGCGCGTGGCCAGACGGGCGGGTTATGAGTCGTATATCGCTACAGGCGGCTTCCAAGCGGGGATTATGCTGAGCCAATACGAGCCCAAAGTCATGACCCTTGATTTAAGTATGCCAGGCATGGACGGTTACAGCGTTATCGAATTCACGCGAGATCAAAGTAAATATAAAGATCTCAAAATTGTGGTCATATCGGCACTCGATGAAATTAGCCTGGAGCGCGCGCTTGAGATAGGGGCTGATGCCACCTTACAAAAGCCGTTCTCAAATCATGACTTAACAATGGTCCTTGAGCAGTTTATGTCGATGTAAATCGATTTAAAGGGAGTGACATTATGGCTTGGTTATCGCGATTCGCTCTTTTAAGTTTGCTTGTAGGTGTTTGCGCATTACCGACAAATGCTAAACCCCTTACTTTTGCTGTTGTACCTCAGCAGTCTGCCAAGAAAATGGCTGAAACATGGCAACCCTTAATCGACTATGTGAGCAATTACACCGGTTTTGAGATTGATTTTAAAACTGCAAAAGACATTCCCACCTTCGAGGCGAATCTCGCCGACGGCAAATATGATATTGCCTACATGAACCCCTACCACTTTGTGGTCTTTAATGAATCTGCGGGATACCGCGCGCTTGCGCGCCAACGCGATAAAGAAATTCGCGGCTTACTTGTTGTACATAAAGACAGCCCCATACGATCTCTGGATGACTTAAGCGGTACCGAAGTAGCCTTCCCAGCGCCAGCTGCGTTTGCTGCCACAATTATCACAAGCGCTCACTTGCGGATGAAAAGCATTGCTTTTGTACCGCGCTACGTCAATTCTCATGACTCTGTGTACCTCGCAGTACAACGGGGCTTTTTCAATGCTGGGGGTGGCATTGTCCGTACGCTTAACAGTTCACCTGACGACGTTAAACAAGAATTACGTGTCCTTTGGAAGAGCAAAGGTTATACGCCTCATGCTATCGCAACCCATCCAAATATGGCACTCGCTGACAGACAAGCTATTCTTAATGCATTACTTGCTTTGTCGAATGACACAAGTAAGTCTTGGATTTTAAAAGGTATTGGGTTTAACGGCTTTATAGCGTCAAACGACAGTGATTGGGACGACGTGAGAGCATTGGGAATAGCGTCGCTATCGAGGCCGCATTTATGAGTAGACTCGTATGAAACTGTCGTTGCGTATAAAAACAATAACAGGCATCGCATCAATAGCAGCGCTTTTGCTGCTAGTGCTCATTGTGACGGTGTTTCAGCTACTTAATGACCTTGTCGATAGTAACATAAAGAAGTCAGCCGACACCACGGTTGCCCTTTTTGTTTCGACGACAAAAAATGCCTTTTTAAGCTACGACCTTGCAGCTCTAGATGCCGACGTCTCAGAAATTCTTACCAACCCCAATATTGCTTACGTCAAAGTTAAAGACAAATTAGGCAGAGTTTTCGTAGAAAAGGGGAACACCAACGCACTAAACCGCCCTTTTACTGCCGACACAAGTGTTTCGGACGCTGATGATGGTATTTACGACACCCGAGCCCCCATCATGGTGAACAGGACTTTGTACGGCTATGTAGAGATTGGGCTTAACATTGCTTCAGTAACTGAATCAGTATCGAGGGTGAGAAACTGGACAGTTACACTGGCTTTTCTAGAATTTATTTTGGTCGGATTGTGCTCTTACTTACTTGGCTCTTACCTGATGTCGCAACTTCATCAATTACACGAAGGCGCTAAACGTTTAGGTGATGCAGTGAAAAACAACAGCTATCAAGATGTTTTTGTTCCCGTGCGCGGCACTGATGAGTTAAGCGAACTGGCAGAGGCATTTAATCAACTGGTTGAGCGTTTAAAAGAAGAACATGCGCAGCGTCAATACGCGCAAGATGAGCTTAAAGAGCTTAACACGCTACTTGAAGAAAAGGTTCAGGATAGAACCGCATTGCTGCATCAGAAAAACTATCAACTCCAAGAGGCCAATAAAGATCTAAAAGAGACCCAGGTACAGCTACTTCAAGCTGAGAAAATGGCGTCAGTTGGCCAGCTAGCAGCGGGGGTCGCCCATGAAATTAACAACCCTGTCGGTTTTGTCAGCAGCAACATATCCACCTTAAGCGAGTACGTTGCTACCTACCAAATGATATTCTCACAAATTAACGCGGTACTTAATGAGCAAGACGAGGGTAAGCGTGCTTCTGCCTTATCAGAACTAGAAAAAATGTTAGCTAATCAGGATATGGCCTTTATCAATGAAGATATCACCGACCTTCTCAGCGATTCGAGAGACGGTTTAAGTCGGGTTGCTGAAATTGTAAAAGGGTTAAAGCTATTCTCTCGGGTAGACAGTGACCACATGCAGCAGCACAACATTAACGATTGTGTACGCACTACCCTTGCCATGGTGAACAACCAATTAAAGTATATTTGTACTGTTGAAACGCATTTAGGCAAAGTCCCTGACGTTGCCATGAATGTAGGCAAGGTTTCTCAGGTTGTTACCAACTTACTCATTAACGCGGGTCAAGCGATAGAGAGCACGGGTAAGAACGGTAAGATAACTATTACCACCTGTACTGCGGGCAAGTTTGTCGAGCTTCGTGTAGAAGACACTGGCTGCGGTATTCCATCAAGTCATTTAGACAAACTCTTCAATCCATTTTTTACAACTAAACCTGAAGGGCAAGGCACTGGCTTAGGTCTTTCAATTTCGTTTGGCATTGCTCAAGAGCATGGCGGCACGCTCTCAGCCACCAGTAAAGAGGGAGAAGGAAGCATATTTACGTTAGCGCTCCCCCTTGTTTCACACTCAGATAAAACATTAGAGAGCGAAGGATGAATCAACTAATAGTGTTATCAAGCAGCATTGCGTGTAATAGTTGTAACGTCGCTTATAAGGATAATAATTTATGACAGAGCCTACTACGGAACAAGCCACGACCTACACGGTTCTATTTGTCGACGACGAGCCGAATATCCTTCGCGCTATTAAGCGTGCGCTGTTCACTATGGACATCACCTTACTGCTTGCTGATAGTGGCGCCAAAGCGTTAGATTTAATGAGTAAACACGATGTTCACGTAGTTATTTCTGACATGAAAATGCCGCAGATGTCAGGTGCGGAATTACTCGAACAGGTCGCTATCAATTATCCCGAGACATTTAGAGTTGTGCTCACTGGCTATGCCGACATTGAGTCCACAATTAAAGCTGTAAACCAAGGCAAGATACACCGTTACCTGCAAAAGCCATGGGACAACCAAGAGCTTATTGCTGTTGTAGAAGAAGGCTTAGAACGCGTTAAGTTAAAGGCGGAAAACCTTCGTCTACAAAAACTAACACGACTGCAAAATAAAAAGCTACGCGACGTAAATGCCTCACTAGAACAAGTGGTTCAAAAGCGCACGCGCCAGATAAAAGCGGCGCTAAATAAAATCGAAAAACACAACCTTGCAATGGAGCAAGTGCTGTTCAACGTGATAAGCATTAACCCTGACATTAATGGTAAGTTTGCCATTGAGGTTAGCGAGTTGGCATCAAAACTAGCGCGTATTGCTCGGTTAGAGAAAGAAGAAATCAAACAGGTGCGTTATGCGGGCCTTATCTGCGAGCTTGGGTTACTAGGGCTTGAAAGCGAAGATTTTAAGGCGCCATTTTCAAAGCTTAAATATCAACAGCAGCAAAACTATCTATCGCAAACCAAGCAGGCTGCGTTAATACTTGCTCCGGCGCACGAACTACATCAAGTTTCTGACATTATTGAATTTCAGTTCGAGCACTATAATGGCTCAGGCTTGTATAACAAAGTTGCAAAAGAAATTCCTGCTGGCGCGCGTATTTTGGCCATAGCCCGAGATTACTGGCGCTTAGTAACCGGCAGAATGAGCGGTATCGAAATGAGCCCTCGCGATGCCAAACTAGAAATGAAAAAGCACAGAAACACCCGCTATGACGGAGAGTTTTTGGACCTGTTGCTCGAAGCAGAAGATGTAACGACATCTAAACTGCTTTCTACATCATTGAAAGCCTCGCAGCTCAAAGCAGGCATGGTACTAGCCCAAAATTTGTATAACGATAGTCACATCCTTATCCTTCCCGAGGGACATGTGTTTAGTGATGCCACCATTCAAAAACTCGTACACTTTGAAGAAGAACGTGGAAAAGCGTTTAGTATTCAAATAGAACCAGAAGAACTTTCTGCTACTATAAGTGAATAAGCTTTAAAGATTACGTGCTGAAAGCAGGATGAGCGATGCATGAATATGCTTCGCTTTGTCTTAGCCTTTTAATTAGGCTGCACTGTCCCCATTGATAAACTAAATGAAATTCCCTAAAGCAAATCTCGGTCTTTTGATTACTCTTTATGACAAGACCGATAGAGAATGATTTGCTGTGCGAACCTATCGAAGGCATTTATGCTTATCGTTTACGTTCGCCTAACCGACAAAGAAGGCTTTTTGAATGACACATTTTGATTATATATGTATTGGCGGTGGCAGCGGTGGTATCGCATCTGCAAACCGTGCAGCTAAACATGGAAAGAAGGCCGCCATCATTGAAGCGAAAGATATTGGCGGTACTTGCGTGAACGTTGGCTGCGTGCCTAAAAAAGCCATGTGGTACGGAGCACAGGTGGCTGAAGCCATACATCGCTATGCACCTGAATACGGGTTCGATTTGTCGGTAAATCACTTTAGCTGGGACAGCCTAATTGCCAGCCGCCAAGCTTATATTGAGCGTATTCATGCTTCTTACGACCGCGCTCTTACCGCAAATGACGTTACCTTAATTCGCGGTTTCGCGAAGTTTATCGATAACAACACGGTAGAAGTCAACGGCGAAAAGTACACGGCTGATCATATTACGATTGCTGTAGGTGGCCGTCCAATCATCCCAGATATTGAAGGTGCTGAGTACGGTATTGATTCTGATGGTTTCTTTGCCTTAAAAGAGCAGCCGAAGCGCGCTGTCGTGGTTGGCGCAGGCTACATTGGAGTTGAACTGGCCGGCGTTCTTCACGCCCTTGGCACAGAATCGCATTTGGTAGTTCGCAAACACGCTCCACTTAGAAATTTCGACCCTATTATTCACGAAACCTTAGTGGATATGATCCACGCTGAAGGTTGCAAATTGCACGACCATGCTAGCGTAGAGAAAGTGGAAAAAGCTGACGATGGCGAGCTATCAGTACACTTAACCAATGGCGAAGTGTTAAAAGCTAACTGCTTGATTTGGGCGATTGGCCGTAAACCCTCTACCGACAAAATTGATATTGAAAATACCGACGTTGAACTGAACGACAACGGCACGGTTAAGGTAGATAAATATCAAAACACCACGGCAAAGAATGTCTACGCGGTTGGTGATATTACCGGTGAAGCAGAGCTTACTCCGGTGGCAGTTAAAGCGGGTCGCTTGCTAAGCGAACGCTTATTCAACGGCCAAAAAGACGCTCACATGGATTACTCGCTTATTCCAACCGTTGTATTTAGTCATCCACCCATTGGCACTATTGGCCTAACCGAGCCAGAAGCTATTGAAGAATACGGTGAAGACAACGTTAAAGTGTACACCTCTAGTTTTGCGTCTATGTACACCGCGGTAACCCGCCATCGTCAAATGACAAAGATGAAGCTTGTATGTACGGGTAAAGACGAAAAAGTGGTAGGCCTTCACGGTATTGGGCACGGCATGGACGAAATTCTGCAAGGCTTCGCCGTTGCCATAAAAATGGGGGCGACCAAAGCTGACTTTGATGCGTGTGTAGCTATTCACCCTACCAGTGCAGAAGAGTTTGTTACGATGACCTAGGTAGACGCACTCAATTGAGCGCTTTCTCACAAAAGCCGGCATTAGCTTACTAGTTAATGCCGGCTTTTTTTATGTGTTTAACTTACTTTTTCTAGCTCAACGGGCACGCCATTTAGCACCGCATTTCCCGATAATTCGTCCACCTGTAAATCGTCAGTAAGAATATTGGTGTTTACCCCAGGGTGCTGACTTGCCACAGACAACTTTATGCCTTTTTTGTTGTGCCCCCATCCATGGGGAATAGATACCACGCCGGGCATAATCGCATCGGTTATCTCAGCCTCTATGGTTAGTTGGCCAACTCGCGATTTCACACTTACTTCATCGCCATCTGTAATACCATATTTAGCCCCGTCATCAGGATGAAGCTGCAGCGTACAGCGGTTATTACCTTTCACCATACGAGGGCTGTTATGCAGCCACGAATTATTGGTTTTAATATGCCGGCGCCCTATTAAAACAACGGACTGATTTTGCGGCGTACCATGATTCGCTTTTCCAAAGAAATGCGCGTTAATTCTGTCTAAATCAGCCATGAAATAATCAAAGTCTAAGTGAATCTTCTTATCTTCATGGAACAAGGCATTAGGCAAAGACGGTTGTAGCGGCCCCAAGTCGATACCATGTGGGTGTGCTTTAAGCGTATCAATCGACAACCCGCCTTCCGGAATAGCGGTTAGAGTTTCGCTTAAGTTAGCGTCAGTGCATTCTTTTTTACTTGCTGCTCGACCATAAAGACCTGCTTGCAACAAATCATCGACCACACCTTTAGGCTGCTTGTCCCAAAGCGCAGCATAGTGTGCGGTGCTTTTTCCATTTAGCGCATCGAGCCTTTCGGCTAACGAAAGATATATTTGCCAGTCGCTAAGCTGGTCTTCGTCAATGTCCACCACTGCTTCCGAATACTTAGCGAAATTTCGCACGGCAAAGTTGTGAAAAACAATGTCGTAGTGGTCGCGTTCTAGCGCGGTTACCGGAGGAAGGATCACATCTGCATGTCGGGAGGTTTCGGTAACGTAAAAATCCACCGCAACCATAAAATCGAGTTGAGGAAATGCTTTATCAAGCTGTTCTGCATTTGGTGTAGTGACCACGGGATTACCTGCACCAATTACCATGGCCTTAATTTGTCCTTCTCCCGGGGTTAAGATTTCCTCGGCTAAACACGCCACCGGATACTCACCAGCAAACGCCGGAAGCCCTCTTACGCGAGAGGTAAATCCGCCCATGCTGCCCTTGCCTGATACAGGTAATACGTCAGCGGCTGGCTGAGTAAACATCATGCCACCCCGCTTATCTAGGTTTCCGGTGAGCATATTAAACAGCATGATGAGATACTGAGTGAGCGTACCAAACGCTTGTACGCTAGCCCCCATCCTTCCATAACAAACTGCAGACTCAGCATTGCAGAAGTCCAAAACAAGCTGAGTGATTTGTGAAGCTGTAATACCGGTAAGCTCGCTCACCTTTTGTGGTGAATAATCGCGAACGTATTTTTCGACCGCTTTTATATCCTCGGCATAAGGTAAAATTTCATCCGCCTTGTATAACTGCCTTTCAAACAATACATGTAGCATAGCTAGCAGTAACAGCGCGTCACTGCCTGGACGAATAAAGTAATGTTCACAGCTAATATCGGCAGTTTCGCTGCGTTTAGGGTCGATAACGACGACCTTCCCTCCACGTTTTTGAATGCCCTTTAAACGCTTTTTCACGTTTGGCACGGTCATAATGCTGCCATTAGAGGCCAGCGGATTCCCGCCGATGATCATAAAGTGCTGCGTGTGATCAATGTCAGGAATGGGAATTTGGGAGATATGACCAAACAGTCGTCGACTAACAATATGATGGGGCAACTGGTCAACGGAGGTAGCGGAATAGCGGTTGTGCGACTTGAGGGCACGATAGAAATACGGTCCGAATAATATTGAGCCCATATTGTGCGCATTGGGATTTCCTAAATACACACCTACCGCATTATTGCCGTGTGCCTGCTGGATGTGGTGTAAATTGTTTGCGACCAAATCAAAGGCTTCATCCCACGAAATCTCTTCCCAGGTGCAGTCTTCCAATGCACTGTCTTCCGATGCACTCGCCTCGCCGTCAATTCGTACCCTTTTTACCGGGCGCTTCAAGCGGTCAGGATCGTCGTACAAGTCTTTTAACGCACTCGCTTTCGGGCAGATATGACCTTGGCTAAATGGGTTTTCTTTATCCCCTTTTATTGACAGTATTTGACGGCCTTTCGTCGCTACCTCAATACCACACATTGCTTCACAAAGCGTACAAGTAGAATAATGCAATTGTTGTTCAGCGTTGCTCACGGTAATTCCTACACAATTCATTGTTAATAAGTTGTTACGAAATTAGCGATTATTGCTGTAATAGACAAGCATCACTGAAAGTGATGGTAGAGAGAAGGCACCTCGCCACAATTAGACGAGGTGCTATTGGTTAGAAAGAGTAAGTCACACCAAGGGTTGCTGTGGTGCCTAATCCTTTAATATTGTAGCCACCGTAGGTGTATGACTGAGCGCGCGCAGGATAGTAGTCGCTGTTAAACAGGTTTTCGACACCCATAAACGCGTTCCAGTTTTCAGCGAACTGGTACTGTCCACTTAGGTTAACAATATTATAGCTCGATATAGGTCCTTGATCGCCCACATAGTCGCCGTCAGCATTTGGCGAGAAGCGTTTACGATCACCCACATACAGATAGCTAACTGTTAACGATAAAGTGTCTGATGGCTTCCAGTTTACGTTTGCCGTTGCTTTAGGTGGACTAATTTGGCGAGAGCCAAGGTACACATCAGCTTCGGTATTTTTCCCTTCAACGTAACTATATGTGGCTACCACATTGAGCGTTTCTGAAATTCGATAGTCTACTAAGCCTTCATAACCCCAAATTTCCTGCGGTGCGCGTACAGGCTCATACACACCTGTCACCTCGTTGAAACTATTGGTCGTACCGAGTTCAGATGTACTTCTGTAAGCCGCAACTTCAAGGCGTACTTGGTCGAAAAGAGAGGTGAAGCCCACTTCGTAGTTATCGATGATAGAAGCCTCCGTTTGAATAAGACCAATATCATCTACCGTTGCAGCGCGCAGTAGACGGCCAATGTCAGCGATGTCTGAACCTTGCGAGTAATTGAAAAACGGGCTAAAGCTGTCGCTCCAGTTGTACTTTATCGCAATGTTATAAGTGGTTGCGTCGTAATCTATAGTGTCCCCCTTAACTTGAAGAGGAACAGAGCATTGAGTTTCAGAGCGACACAGCTTCAGTGTTTCGTAGTCATCAACCGATAAATCGATACTTTCCCTTCTCACACCTGCCTTTACAATAACGTCGTCGTGAATTACCCACTTTGTTTGTAAAAAGCCAGCTAAGCTGTCCATTTCCATTTCAGGTACCCACACGCGCCCATCAACCAGCGGCTGTGAGGTAGTGTCTTTTAGCGCGTCGATACCATAGATAAACGTGGCTTCTACGCCATCGAAATCAATGGCAGTATTAAACGTCGCGCGAGCGCCGCGCTTTTCAGAGCGAATAATAGACTGGCCGCCGTCGTAGCCTTCATCGGGGTTAGCTAAGTTAGGCGAAAAGAAGAATACGTTCTCAATATCTTGCGAGTACACATCAAGCGTCATTTCACTGTTTGCAAAGATATTGCTGTCTGTGTATTTCAGGGTGATGTTCTCATTTCCGTCAGGCCCCTGAGGTTTCCCGCGTTTTTGCAACGCTTCAGGTACGTGAATAGCGTAGGTTTTCACGCCTTCGTTGATGTCTCCAGGAACATCTCCCAAATCAGTTTTTTGTTGAGAGCTGAAGTAGTTGTAGCTAAATTGAAGGCGTTTCTCTTGATCGAAATCGTAACCTAATTTGGTAAAGTAATTCTGTGTTTCAGCGTCTGACAGGCCGTACTGCAAACCTAAGATGTCGCCTTCTGCATCGCGCTGAACGCCGTTTTCCTCGTAACTGGCGGTAACAAGGTAATCGAAATTCTCCACCTTGCCGTTAATCGCAGTTGAAATACGCGCACCGGCTGACTCTTCAAGCTTCACTGCGCTAAAACGTGAAGACAAACTCACTTGGCCCTCATGCGTGTCTTGCGCTGTTGCTTGTTTGGTAATGTAGTTGATAATACCGCCTGACGCTCCATTGCCATAAACAGACGTAGCGCCCTTAATTACCTCAATTCTAGCAAGTGCGCTAGGGTCAATCGTTTTCACACCTAACGAGCCATTTCTAAGTGGCGTGGACTGAGGCACACCGTCAATCATCACAAGCGGAGCTCGTCCGCGCAAAGACTGGCCAGTATTGCTCGAACTACCTGTATCTGGAGCTAAGCCCGGCACCATCTGCGCTAACAAGCTCTGTAACTCGGGGTTTACCTTCAGGTGATCTTCAATCTGCTTTCTTGAAATGACGGTGATTGACGCTGGTACTTCATCAATACTTTCAATAACACGGCTTCCAGAAACGATAATACGTTCCATATCCTTTTGGGCATCATTAGCAAAAGAAGGCGCACTAACGGCTAAGGCAATGAGCGTAAGCGATGGTCTAAACATGAAAACTCTTTTTAGAAAATAGGTTTAGGAAAGGCGCGTTATACTAAAGGTGCAGATGCACAATGTAAAGCTAATGAAAATTATTCTCATTATCTAAAGTGACGTTTATACCAAAAGTAAAATCCTGTTATCGTAAAAAACGCAGGGAGTAATGCGATAAATAACCAGATAAATTCAAGCAATGGGCCCGCGAAATCACCAATGTGAAACTTGTATTTGAAGCTCCAAACCTGCGTCGCTACGTTCGCTTTTGATGCATCGTAATAACCCGTTATTTCTCCATTTTGAGGGTTTGTCCAAACCCAGCTGTAGGCGTGAGACTCGCCGGGGTTTTGCATTCTGAAACCTATGTGTTCGCCTGAATTTTTTGGAAAGTAAATGCGAAATAGTGACGCATTGGGAAACACCGCTATGGCGTTTTGATAAGATGTATCGATAGCCACTGAAGCACTACTAGCATCGTGGGATAACGGTTCAGGTACTGGCCTTTTCTCAACTTTTGAAAAAGTAACGGTTTCCACCACCTGCTGCGTAGCGTTTTTCCAATTAAACGCCATGCCGCTAAAAGCGATGAGTATTAGTGGTATAGCCAAATAAACGCCCAGCACTGTATGAAGTTGATACATGAGAATTCGAAACTTGGCGCGGCGTTTAATCGCAAGGCGTTTTATTCTATTTTTTGGCTTTACCCAAAGGTAAAAACCCACAATTACTTCAAGAAGTAGAACTAAGGCACTAACAGACACCCAATTTCTAAGTGGCCTTTCGTTGTCACCATCTTGATACAACAGCCATCGATGGATAGCCATGGTGAACCCATAAAACGTGCTGTAATAATCGTATCTATGAAGTATTTCGGCAGAGTTGGGGTTTACGCTTACGTATTCGCCATTGTTGAGCTTCCCTTGCCAAGCGAGTTCAGGGTCTGACTCGGGCATTAAAAGCTCGACTTTCTGACCCGTCTCGTCTTCCAGCGCATTCACTATGTAAGAAAGGGGTAAGGGCGATTCGTGAGATTCTATGGTCCACTTCTCTGGTTGGACAAAGGTTTGGATATCCTTTGCATAAATTAGCAATGCACCGGTGATGCTAAGGCAAATAATAAATAACCCACATACCAGCGCTAATAGAAGGTGCAGTCGTCGTACCCAAAGTTTCAAAACAGCGCTCACAAATTGCGAAATAAACGCGAATAGTAACGATTCTCGAAAATTGGTCAATGAAAGTTAAACGCTAAAATCGTGCTTACAATCGCATAAGCTAAATGAATCTAGCCTACTTTGCAGTAAGATTAACCTTAGTTTTACAATTCAAGAGTACGTATCTTCATGTTAAGTCATGTACTCTGATGTAGACAGAAAATAAATAACAAGCGGTTGGAAACACAATTATGATAACGACAAAGAAAAGTTTACTGGCCATCACGCTAGTAAGCGCCCTAGGCTTGGGCGTCGCACCTACTTTATACGCCCAAAACGACAGTGAAGAAAAAACAGAATCCGAGCTTGAAACGTGGGAAGTCAGCAACCCACCTTATGCATTAAACGAAGTTACTATCAAAACAAACGAAACCACGTGGTCTAGCTTAGACGTTGCACCAAACGGCGAGTTTATGGTTTTTGACATGCTGGGCGACTTGTACAAAGTGAGCATGAGTGGTGGCGATGCGACCCCGCTGACCCAAGACTTCGCATGGAATATTCACCCTTCAATTTCTCCAGACGGTAAACACATCGCATTTATCTCGGATAAAGATGGGTTAAGTAACGTATGGGTTATGGACATTGACGGCAGTAATCTTCGTCAGGTAACCAAAGAGAAAAGCAATCTTATCCACTCTCCTAAATGGAGCCCAGACGGCGAATACCTAGTGGTTACCAAAGGCATTATGTCGAGCCGCAGTATTCCGGCTGGCGAGATTTGGATGTACCACAAATCAGGTGGTGACGGCCTACAAATTAAAGCCCGCAACAGCGGAAAGCGCGACCAACAAAACATTGCTGACCCTGTATTCTCTCATGATGGCAAGTATATCTATTTTACCGAAAATACGGTTCCGGGCGCCCGCTTTGAATATAACCGCGACCCGTTAGAGGGCATTTTTGCCATCACTCGCTACGACCGAGAAACCGGCGAAGAGAGCCGCTATATTAGCGGTACGGGCGGCGCTGTGGTTCCCACGCCTTCACCTGACGGTAAATACATCGCATTTGTGCGTCGCGTTAAAGATAGAACCGCGCTTTTCATTAAAGACATCAAGACAGGCGTAGAAACACCACTGACGTTGGAACTAGAGCGAGACATGCAAGAAGGCTTTGGCTCGGAAGGATACTTTGCCTACTTCGACTGGATGCCAGACAGCAGCAAAATCGTATATTGGACAGGTGGTAAATTCCACACCATCGACGTGAAAGATAAAACCACCAGCACAATGGACGTAACCGTTGAAGGCACGGTGAAATTTGCTGATGCGCTTCGCTTTGACGTTGATGTCGCGCCAGATGAATTTGACGTTCGTATGATTCGCTGGTCTCAAATGTCGCCCGACGGTAAAACCGTTCTCTTCCAAGCGCTAGGTAAACTTTATGTGCGCGATGTGAAGTCAGGCAAAATTAAACGATTAACTAAACAAAACGATCACGACGAATACTATCCGCGTTTTTCTAACGATGGAAAGTCGATTGTTTACACGACTTGGAATGACCAAGACCTAGGTACCGTTCGCGTGGTTTCTGCTCGCGGTGGTAAAGGAAAGGTTATTACCCAGCAGCCAGGTCACTACATTGAGCCGTCGTTCTCTGCCGATGGCGAGAAAGTGGTTTTCCGCAAGTTTACCGGCGGCTACTTACTAGACCCAAAATACTCGGTTGAGCCAGGTATTTATGTAGCGGACCTTGAAGACGACACGGAAGAAAAAGTCTCTGAAGGCGGCTATAACGCGCATTTCGCAGGTAACGATGACCGGGTGTACTTCACCGAATCAGCGGGCGGCGAAGCTTACTACGAAACCCAGCTTTCAAGCGTTAACCTTAAAGGCAACGACAAGCGAACTCACCTTTACGGTGCAGATAAGGTAAGTGAGTACAAACTTTCACATGATAAGAAATGGGTTGCGTTTGTTTACCAGTTCAAAACGTACGTGGCGCCGTTTGTTGAAAATGGCAAGCGCATTACCATAGGCCCGAACATGACCTCACTGCCGGTAACGCAGCTTTCAAGCCGCGCGGGTGAATATTTAACGTGGTCGCCTGACAATAAAACCCTAAGCTGGTTTAACGGCCCTACGCTATTTAGCCGTTCACTTGATGAAGCCTTTGCCTTTGTTGATGGCGCTGCAGAAACCTTACCTGAGCCAGTAGCTGAAGGTATAGATTTGTCGTTCACCACTAAAGCTGATAAGCCATCTGGTTACAAAGCCTTGGTTGGCGGAAAAGTGGTAACCATGCGCGATGCCGACAATACCCAAGAGGTGATTGAAGATGGCGTTGTGCTGATTAAAGACAACCGCATTGAAGCAGTGGGTAAACGTGGCGATGTGACCATTCCTGATGATGCCATGCAAATAGACACCACGGGGAAAACCATTATCCCAGGGCTTGTTGATGCGCACGCGCACGGCTCGCAGGGCCGCAATGAGATTATCCCTCAGCAAAACTGGAGTCAGTACTCGAATGTGTCGTTCGGCGTAACAACCATTCATGACCCTTCAAACGACACGACAGAAATTTTTGCTGCGGCAGAATTACAGCGTAAAGGCGATATTGTTGCGCCACGTATCTACTCCACCGGCACGATTTTATACGGTGCAGAAGGGCTAGGTTACAAAGCGATTATCAACAATTATGAAGATGCCTATTTCCACGTAGAGCGCTTGAAAGAAGCCGGTGCTATTTCAGTGAAAAGCTACAACCAGCCCCGTCGCGATCAGCGCCAGCAAGTGCTGTGGGCAGCAAAAAATCAAGAGATGATGGTTGTGCCTGAAGGAGGCGGTAAGCTTCAGCAGAATCTGACTATGTTGGTAGATGGCCATACGGGTCTTGAGCACAGCATTCCTGTGGAAAAAGGCTACAGCGACGTCACTCAACTATGGAAAGCCACAGAGTTTGGCTATACGCCGACCTTTGTTGTGTCCTACGGCGGCATGATGGGTGAAGAGTACTGGTACGACAAAACTGAAGTGTGGAAGAACCCGCGTCTTCTTCGCTATACCCCGTCGACTATTCTAGATAGCCGTGCGATCCGCAGACCTACTGCGCCAGAAAATCAGTACAACCACCAAAACGTTGCAAGCTACGCCAAAGAGCTTCGAGATAATGGGGTCAGTGTACATATTGGCGCTCACGGACAGCGTGAAGGCTTAGCTGCTCACTGGGAGCTGTGGATCATGGAACAAGGCGGCTTCACGCCTTGGGAAGCGCTACGCGGCGGTACTATTGATGGCGCGAAACATCTAGGTATGGGCAAAGATATTGGCAGTATCGAAAAAGGTAAACTTGCTGACCTTGTAGTGATTGATGGCGACGTGCTTAACGACATTAGAAAGAGTGAATTCGTAGAGTACACTGTACTAAATGGACGCGTATACGAGTCGGCCACCATGAACGAAGTGGGCAGTAAGAAAAAACGCAAACCGTTTTTCTTTGAGCAAGACAATGCCACCTTTATGCCGCAACAAACGGCAGATGATGTGGAAGCGAAAGCGCACCACTATCATTGGGAGCATTAATTCTGCGTCCAAAGGCCTGTAGTAATAAATAACATAAACTAGTAGGCCTTAATTAACCCAACGCTAAAGCCGACGAAAGCTTCCTGTTTCGTCGGCTTTTTATTTTCTGAATATGAAAACTTACCTGTGCATGTTTAAAACTGAGTTTAGTCTTAAGTAAAAGAGTGGTATAACTGCTGTAAGGATGGAGGGTAATATATGAACCACCCCAAATCAGATTAAAAGGACTTATTCGCCATGCAGTATTATTTGCCACTAGCATTACTGCTTAACGCTCTCATTTTTGCTTCAGCCGGCGCTCAAACGAGCGAAGCCCCTACCTATTATCAAGATTGCGCCGTTCTCGATTTTGGCGAACAAGACCTATCTACGATGACAGAAGCGGAAAAAATACAAGCGCTAGACGACTCCTTATTTGGCGCACTAAACCAAAGCGAAGAATGCATGAACGCAGCGGCGCAATCGAGCGCACAAAGCGTAGCTAGCGCGGCGGGTCAAGGTACAGGGCAAGGCGCTGGCGCGGGTAATACCTCGAGCACATCATCTTCGGGGGCAGGCGCTGGGCAGTCTAGCTCACAAAGCAGCACTGAGTCTCAGGAATCATCGACGAATACACAAACAACCACTTCAAGTTCAGATCCTTCAAAACAGTCTGTTGGAGGACAAGCGAAAGGTGGAAGTTCAGCGGTATGTGACGCCGTAATTGCCGGCTTGCAAGGAGCAACAACTGAGTCTGAAAAGGCACATTTCCAAGCATTAAAAGAGCAATACGGTTGTAATTAAAAAATCAGAGGAAGGAAAGGATATGTCATCATTTAAACCCAAGGCCCTGTTTACCGTGGTCGCAACAGCATCGTTTATACTCTTGGGCGGATGTGGCTCAACGCAGACTAATGTCACCAGTGTAGGACCATCTATGGTAGGCCCAGGGGGCGGTCAGGCATTAGGCGCACAAAAAAATACCTACAACTACAACTCCGAAATTTACATGGATGTTGCCATACCTGTATTTGACCCGGGCTTTCCTACAGAACGAGATGGCACTATCGATTACGATGAAATAGAAGAGGAAGGGATTTGGCCTCAAGTCCGTCGCTTAGAAGCTAACCGCTTTGCGATAGCGACGAAAGAAGCCCTAGGTGAAACCAAATCTTTCGGCAGCATTAACGTAACGCCAGATGCTTCTGCACTTGCCGATGTATACGTGCTGGGCAAAATTAATTACTCAGATACTGAAACTGTAGAAATTGGCGTGAAAGTGATGGACGCTAAAAACACAGTGTGGGGGGAAGAAGAATTTGAATACCGCGTAAGTGAAGGCTGGTATCGCGATGCCATGTCTCGCGGCGAAAACCCTAACGGCCCAGTTTTCGAGCAAATTGCAAAATTCGTTTATGATTTGCTTATAAAGAAATCCGATACCTACAAGCAAGAAGTGCAAATGGTGTCAGACCTGCGCTACGCACAAATGTATAGCCCTGAGTCGTTTAGCCAATACCTTACTCAAGGCAGAAGAGGTGAGATTGAGCTAGTAAGTGCGCCTTCAGATAGCGATCCAATGCTTCGTCGCGTGCGCGCCATACAGGCAAAAGATGAACAATTTATTGATAGCCTTCAAGAAACCTATGATTCTTTTTGGGTAACCACTGAAGAGCCATACCGTAAGTACCAGAAAGAGACACTTCCTGAAGCCAAGAAAATCAGAGAACTCGAATCAGAGCGCACCACACAACAAGTCACGGCAGGGTTATTCGCAGTCGCTTCAGTGCTTTTAGGTTCTAACTCTAGCTCAACGGCTGGTCAAGTAGCCGCTGCAGGTGCTGGTATTGCCGCAATTGGCACACTGAGTGAAGCAATCAAAACTAACAAAGAGCTTCACGCCCAACGGGATCTATTCGATGAAATGGGGCAAAACCTTGATATTCAGGTAGCCGATCAAATTGTTGAAATAGACAATCAACGAATTGAGCTTCAAGGCACAGCAAGCGAACAATACTACCAGCTTCGCGCTCGCCTTAAAGATATCTATGACATGGAATCCACACCAATGACTGCGCTATAAGCCCAGTCGTTGGTGTTATCAAAACCATTAAATAAGATATCTATTCTATTGTTAAGTTAGAGAGTAAAGGGTTATGCATGCCAAGCGTTGAGCAACAAATAGAGCAAAGCAGAGCAAAGAAAAAGGCACTCATAAAAAAGTCACTGCTCGGTTTTTCACTGGTCATGTTGATAGGCGTTGCAGGCGTGCTCCTTATCTCATATATGCCTACTGTCACATCGAACGTTACGGACGCCACGGATGACACAACAGCAGTCCCCCAAACCGCAAAAGCTACACCCGCTGTGGAAGTTAATGAAGAAGAACGAAAAGCCCTTCAAATGGCGCTTAGTGAGTCAAAACAAAGTGTAAACGACTTGGTTAGTCGCGTTTCGCACTCCCAGATGTTCCTAGAAAAAGCGAGTGAAGTTGAGCGCAAGTTGAATACCGCGTTTAATGAATATGGCGCATCCAACTACGGCGCAGTTATGAATGCACTGGATGATATAAAGAGCTCAGTTAACACAATAAATACTGACTACGAAAACGCCTACACTCAACCTTATGAAGACGCCCTCCTTGCCTTCAATAACGGAAATGTTTCAAGTGCGTTTAACCTAAACAAAACGTCGTTAACGATAAACCCTGATTTCGAAAAAGCCAACATTTTGCAGCAACGCATTGATGTATTTGACGAGGTGCAAGACGCCTACGAGCAGGCACGCATTGGTAAGGTCGAAAACAACATCAGCAAACAGCGCGAAGCGTACGCAAAAATAGTACAGTTAGATCCTGCCCGTAAGGACGCACAGCAAGCACTTGATGCTATTAACCGGCAATTGCAAGACAGCCGATTTGATACGCTGCTAGCTCAGGCAAATCGAGCTATCGAGCAAGGTGACTACCCTGCTGCGGCAGAATTCCTCAATGACGCCAAAAGCCTAAAAGCTTCAAGCACTGAGCTTGCCACCATTAGTAAAAAGCTCGCGTCTTTAATTGCTTCACAAGAGCAGCAGAAAATTGAAAATCAAGTCGCCTTGTTTGTCAGCGCAGATGAATGGCAAACCGTAAAGCTGCTAGCTAATAAAGGCCTCGCTAACTTTCCAGCCAGCCCTGCTTTACTTGAGGCCAAACAAAATGCCGAAGCCATACTCGATGCAGAAAAAAGCTTGAGCGCTTACCAAAGGCGGCCAGAACGTTTATCGGATAACAACGTCAGAAATCTAGCCCTTAAAGACATTGCGCGAGCAGGTTCACATGCAGAAAAGAGCGCAAAACTGCGTGCCCAAATATCTTCACTTGAGCAAGTGATCGACAATATCAATCAGCCCCGTTCCGTAACAATAACGTCGGATAACGATACCTATATTAAGGTACTTGGAGTAGGCCTCGTGGGGGAAGTAAAAACAAAAACCATTCAGCTGAAACCTGGTACATATCGCATTGAAGGGAGCCGCGAGGGTTATCGCTCAACCATTCAAGAGATTGTAGTTTCACCGTCAGACACCAACCTATCAGTACATGTTGTATGTACTGAAAAAGTATAAGGACCTATCTAGTGAGCAGTATTGATGACGCCATAGCCAAAGGAAAGAAGCGAAGAAAAGGCGTTGCTATAGCTTCATTAATAGGACTGGCCGCCGTTCTCGTTGTTTATTTTGGCTGGCTGTTTCTTACCAAAGGTTATGCCTTTGCAGTTTCCCCAGAACGTGCAGCACAAAATCCGCAATTTGTTGTTTTAAGTGGTAGTGCGATGTTCATCAGTGACAAGCTTTACGTGTTTGGTAGCCATGCCAAAGTCCAGGTTTCGGCCCCAAAATATCAAGACGCCACGGTTGTTATTAACAACAACTCGCCAAGCACTATTAATGTTACGCTCGTTCCTTTACCGGCAAAAGTCACCCTATCAACCTCCCCTTCGTTGAGTGAAATAACCTGGCATTTAAACGCTGAGAAAGTAGCGGTATCGAGAACCTACGTAACGGAATTAAAAAAGGGCAGCTACAGAGCGAGCGCCAGTCATCCGCATTATGAAACGGGTGAGATCCAATTTGACGCAGATATCGCGCAGGAAATTGAACAAGTTATTTCACTTTCTCCAGTTAAGGGCGCAATTAGCATAAACTCAAGCCCTTCTGGTGCCAATGTCTCCCTTGACGGTAAAGATATGGGTGTCACGCCACTTTCTAT
Organism: Alteromonas sp. G4i13; assembly: GCF_054960505.1. NCBI lineage: Bacteria > Pseudomonadati > Pseudomonadota > Gammaproteobacteria > Alteromonadales > Alteromonadaceae > Alteromonas > Alteromonas sp. G4i13. The sequence goes on from NZ_JBHNYX010000007.1 coordinate 73,043, forward strand.
TAATATGAATGGCGGTAAGTACGAAATTGTCGTGACGAAGTCAGGGCTAGAGCCATTGGAAGACACCATTGAAGTCACTAGCCAACGCCCTAACCCGACAAGAAACTATAACCTTCAACCCCTTCAAGCACAGATAACAGTTTCGACAGACCCTCAGGGCGGCGTACTTACAGTAAATAATAAACCGACTGATACAAGATCTCGTGTGGATGCGAATACGCCACATATCGTCAAGTATGAAAAAACCGGATTTACTTCACAAAGCCAGCGGATCACGCTAGCTCCCGGCGAGAACAAAGCGCTTACGTTCAACCTTCAAGAAGAGCGAGGACAAGTGAATATAAGCGCGTCGTTAAGTGCAAAAGTTTTCATCGACGGTTCGTCTAAAGGTCAAACGCCGCTTAATTTAACGCTTCAAGCTTTACCGCACACAGTAACATTCAAACGTGAAGGATATCGCAGTGTAACCAAGACTATTACACCTAGTGCAAACAAGCCGGTGAAAGTACACGCTGATATGCTTACAGAGTTTGAAGCAAGACGGCGTGAAGGTAAGCCGCTTTTTGCAAATACACTGGGTATTCAACTTTCGCTTGTTACACCCAAGGCCTTCACTATGGGCTCTCCTGCAAACGAAAAGGATCGCCAGCGCAATGAAACACAAAGAGACGTATCTTTTTCGCGTAAATTCTGGATGTCTAATCACGAGATTACTCAGGCGCAGTTCGCCGCGTTCGCAGGGAAAGGCGCTAGCAGCAAGCTACCGATCACGAATGTTTCGTGGAGTGATGCGGTTGCGTTTACAAATTGGCTAAGCGAGAAGGAAGGTTTAACACCGTTTTATGTTGTTCAAAATGGCAGAGTAACTGGTATTGATAAAACCTCGAAAGGCTATCGTTTACCTACGGAAGCCGAGTGGGAATTCGTTGCAAAAATGAATCGCCGAGCATCACCAACAATCTTTGTTTGGGGTAATCAGTTTAGGCTTCGCGATAAACAAGGTAACTTCGCTGATGCATCGCTAAGTGGGAAACAGACCTTCATTTTAAAAGACTACGATGACGGATTTGTCGACAAAGCCCCTGTTGGTTCGTTCAAAGCTGAACGTGGTGGATTCTACGATTTAGATGGCAATGTGCGTGAGTGGGTCCACGATGTTTACCAGAATTCACCATCAAACCAGTCTGGTACTTTTGCCGACTACCTAGGCCCTGTTGGACAAGGTAAACACGTAGTAAAAGGCGCGTCGTTTCAAACGGGTCGGCTTAAAAATATTCGCGCAAGCGTGCGCAGCGGTGAGACTGAACCTGCTGACGATATAGGCTTTCGCATAGCGAGGTACGAGAATTAATATGAAAAAGAAACTGATCATTGCTGCAGTATTGTTGGCCATTGCGGGCACCGCAAGTGCGTACTTTGTATCGTTAGATTCGCCGCAAGACTTTCCAACTAACATTTAACTATCAAGGAATGATGATGAATAAAGAGAATACGTTGTCAATGAACCCCAGCTTTCTTGTAAGTGGCGGGGTCTTTCTATTTATATTTGCCTTGGTACATTTCCTATTTGCCGGTGTCATTCGCCCCGCGGCCGAAAAAGTCATGGCAACGGCTGGCACAGCGTCCCTATCCTCTTTCTGGGTTATTCTTAAAGATATCGAGCAACAGGTTTGTATCTCGCTGATGCTGTTTTGCATTTTCCTAATGGTTTACAAACTTTGGAAGCTGCTGGATGAAGAAGAGATTTACTCACGAGACTTACTGCCTGAGCACAACAAAGATACGCCACTAAATGTAGATAAAGCGTTAGATGAGCTTTCGTCTTCATCTTATAGCGACACCCCCGCATACAGCACGTGGATAAACTGCATTAGACGCTTTAAAAACACACAGAACGTGCAGCATGCTGCCGATGCAATCCACGCTTCGGTAGAAAATATTGCTGCCCAGCTTGAAAGTGGTAATAACGTGATTCGCTACATAATCTGGGCTATTCCTTCGATTGGTTTCGTTGGCACTGTTCGCGGTATTGGCGCAGCCCTTGCGCAAGCAGACGCAGCCCTAGATGGTGATATCGCGGGAATGACGGCTTCGCTGGGCGTTGCGTTCAACTCTACGCTCGTCGCGCTTTTTATATCGCTTATATTAATGTTGTTAATGCACCTGTTAAATGGTCGCCAAGACACTATGGTAATTCGCACACAAGAGTCTTGTGAACACCACCTTCTGTCACACCTTCACAACTAATTAGGCGAGACAGTAATGCCTAAAGTGCGTAAAGCCGAAGACGGATTTAACCTGGCGTTTTTAGACGTTATGGCCTGTGGCCTTGGCGCGGTTATTCTTATTTTCATTCTGGTCGACTTTAAAGCGTTTACACCTACACCAACTGAAGAGAAAGAAAAATTAGAGCAGGAACTCGCCGCCGCAGAGCAAGAACAACAAAAACTCAAAAAGTCGATTGACGAATTAAACGATAAAATTGCCCTTGAGTCAGCGAAGCAAGACGATGCTCAGCAAGCGCAAGCAGATACAACGCAAGACCAGTCAAAACTACTGCAAGATATCTCTACAGAAATGGCAGTAGTGGCTGATCTTGAAAACCAGCTAGCCGCATTGTCTAAAGAAGTAGAAAAGTCAGCCAACATTCAAATGCAAGGTACCGGCGAACAGAACTACATCACTGGCATGAAAATAGAGGGCCCGGAAATAGGTCTGCTAATTGACAAAAGTGCGTCAATGATGGGCGACAACTTGGTGGATATTTTAGGCAAGTTAGCGTTGAGTGATAGCCAGAAGGTCTCTACGCCGAAGTGGATACGCACCAAACGGGTAGCCCAATGGATGCTCGCGCGAGTCCCTTTAGAATCAAGAGTCACCGTAGTGACTTTTTCAGACACCGCTACCACACTAGGCCTTCGTGATGTAAATAGTGCCAAAGTCAGCGGTTCGATGAACGCAATAGTTAAAGACCTCGGTGCTGTCGTCCCCAATGGAGGAACAAATCTTCAAGAAGGTTTAAGCATTTTATTTAAAGCTAACCCAAACATCACCGATGTGTATATTGTCACCGATGGCCTTCCTACCTTGGGTGACGGACTACCTATGAGCTGCAAAAGCTTCATTAGTAGTAAAAAGTCAATTTCATCAGATTGCCGTAAGACCTTATTTGTTGAAACCGTTAAGCGCGCTAAGAAAGGCGTGCATTACAATGTGATTTTGCTGCCCATTGAGGGCGATCCTTTTGCTTCACCTATGTACTGGGAATGGACCCGCGCAACAAGCGGCACTTTCCTATCACCTGCTCCGGAGTGGCCTTAATGCGCAAAATTCAACGAGCCCCCGTTGAGGTATTCAACATTGCCTTTCTCGACATAATTTCCTGTGCTTTCGGCGCCGTAGTTATGCTGGTGCTTCTGGCCAAAAACGGTACTGAAGACACCGAGCGCGGCCCTAGTAACGTAAGCGTTCTTATTGACCAGGTATTACAGGCTCAAGTTGATGTGGAAACGCTCAAAGGCGCACTGTCAGATAAGCAACAAGAACTGAAAGCAGCACAAAGCAAAACGGCTTCCGTCACGGAACAGAAAGACAATTTAGACTCATCGATACCACGCGCACAACAAACCATTAATCAACTGAAAGACAAAGCTTCGTCGCTGCGTAACGAAATACGCCAAGCAACCGCTATGTTAAATACGCCGAATCCGACAGATACCCCTGACGATGATGTTGGTGGAATTCCCACCGATGCTGAGTACGTTATTTTTGCTATCGATAACTCGGGTTCCATGTCCTCTGGCAGTGGTTGGAATCGCGTGATCACCATCGTAAACGACATTTTAAAAAACCATCCTAAAATGAAAGGTTTTCAGATTATGTCTGCTGACGGAAGCTTTATGTTTTCCAGTAGAGCTGGGCAATGGCTAGATGACAGACAAACAATGAGAGATACCGCAATGAGCCAAATGAAGAGCTTTAAAGGAGGGGCGAGTCAGCCTGAAGCGGGGATCCTTAAAGCCATCAAGCTGTATAAAAACACCAAGGGGCGCGTGAGTCTTTACGTGTTTGGTGATGATTATCAAAGGCCGAATTTAGATCAGATTGTAAGTCAGATTACCCAAGCTAACCAGGGTGCCAATGGACAGCCTGTTATTCGTATACACGGCGTAGGCTTTAGCCGAAGTAATGGAAACGCACAGCGCTTCAGTGCATTTATGCAGGCGGTGGCGAAGCGAAACCGCGGCGCTTTCATCGGCCAATATTTTTAGTCTCTATTGGCCGATGAATCGCCTCGTTGGCCAAGGTTTTATCTGTTTCGGCCATACTGTTCGTGTGACGACACCCAGTCTGACGAACTAATGGCTGATGCTAGTGATATCTCTCCAGCCAACACCACAGACGCCACAATTTCTGCAAATTTATACACGCGATCTCGCCCGTAGCAATCCAGCAACTCTAAGCACTCGCGCTGTGTACCTATTCCTGTACCACCGCCATACGTCGCTACGATGAGCGATGGAATGGTAATAGACACGTACAGGTCACCGTCGTCTGTTAATTCTGAATACATCATTGCCGCCGACGATTCAGATACGTTTGCAACATCCTGCCCTGTGGCGATAAACATAGCAGTAATACCGTTTGGTGAATGCAGACCCGTGTTATTCACACCAGACAAGAAAGATCCTACGCCAGCTACACGGCCGTGATAATCTATCTGTTTGGGGTCTACGCGCATTACTTCTAATAAATGTTCGCGTTTAATAGTGGCTTCAGCTGTCACCCGTTTACCACGGGTACGCATAATATTTATTTGAGAGGCCTTTTTGTCTGTAGCAAAGTTAGACTCAAGGTAGAAATTCTCTATCCCCTCATAATGATCAAGTATCCACCCGCATGCTGCGAAGGTAGCACGGCCAACCATGTTTTGACCCGCTGCGTCACCGGTCTTAAAGTTAAAACGCAAAAACGCAAATTTGTTCGATAGGAAATGGTCGATATACGTCAGCTTAGCAATACTTGAGGTCGCTTCTGCTTCTTCCTTAATCTTTTCAAAGTTTGCTTTAATCCATTTAACGAAATCTCTGGCACCTCGTGCATTTTCAAAAATAAATACAGGGGCTCGCTGCATAGCATCGTCGACGACCGTTGCCGTTACGCCACCGCTCATGTTAAGCAGCTTCATGCCTCGGTTGTACGATGCCACCAGCGTACCTTCGGTAGTCGCTAACGGCACGACAAACTCCCCTTGTGCATGCTCTCCGTTTATCTTCAACGGCCCTGCAATACCAATAGGAACCTGCGCCACGCCAATAAAATGCTCAATATTCCCCTTAAGCGCTTGTGGGTCGATTGAGTACTTACCTACGTGATCAATTTTCTTTCCGGTGGCGCTTTCGAAATATTCTTGGCGTGTTTTTATAATACTTTCGCCGTAGTCATCCATGTCGTCACGAGGAATAAAAGCGCTGCGTTGTCCTGGCGCAGTAATATTGTCTTCCACTTCAAATTTAAGCTTTCCAAAAGGCGAAGCAGAAAAGCAAATACCCAGTTTTCGCTTTTCTGGGCACGGCGCTTCATCAATATCTAAATGCACGGTAATGGTTTGACGCAAGCCAAAGGGCTCTCCGTCTGATTTATTTAATGCTTCTACGGAAATAGTGGAGTCGGGAGTTAACTGGAGTGAAATTTTATGCTCTGGAATTTTTTCGCCATCAAGAGATATCCACTTTACTTCTTTAATGGTTGCGTCTTTCAATCTGTTTTTCAGAGAAAAAGATAAGCCTTTATCTGTCTTCGTAAGACTTGCGCGTGTATAGAGTTGCTTTAAAAGTATGCCGGGCACAAACATGAGGCTTCCTTCTGTGTGTTTTTACCGTGTTATTTTCATATTCCTTTGTTTTTTATAGCACATTCTTTATACAGCTCTATGACTTCTTTGTATTTTACTGGCAATTATTTGTGTCTGAATCACTTCTAAATTTGAGCCAGCCGCTTTCAAAAATGCGCCAACACCAGTGAAACCGTGTGCTACTGAAATATAGACCTTAGCAGTAATTCATCAAGTTCCCAACCCACCTAAAGTGAACACCGTCACCGCAGTAATGTTGACCACAAGGTATCTGGTAGTAACAAAACGGAGGCGTCAAGGACTGTGATGCCAAGGAGAAAAAGCCTAAACGGAAGTGGCGGCCAGATACCTTTAACGTGACCCAAACAAAGTTAGATAAGCACTGCAACGCAAATGCATAAACAAAAAAGGAATGGAGATGAGAACAGGACTGTTTAGAAAGGAAGTCATTGATGAGCAATCAAATGCTGTTGATGGACGTTTTTTAATGACCCCAAAACCTGTTTATTCTGCAATAGCTGGCCTGCTTGTGGTCTGGATTTTGGCAGTGATTATTTATCTAAATACGGGAAGCTACGCACGAAAGGCATCAGTGAGTGGATGGCTGGAACCCAGTCATGGCGTTTTTAAGCTCTATGCCGATGCAAGGCGCGGCAAAGTACTTGATGTATTGGTCAGTGAAGGTCAATTAGTGAGTAAGGGCGCGCCGCTAATTAAGATCAACTACAGTAGCAATGATGCATCAGGTAATAAAGTTAGCACGCAGTTGCTCGCTGAGCTTGAAGCAAAGCAGCATCGAACACGTCAAAGTATTCAACGTCTTGATGTGTTGCATAGAGCGCAGCGACAAGGCTTAGAAGAACAACTAAGCCAAGCCAAACGGGCATTAACGGCTTTAGACGCCATCGTTGAATTGTCGCAAACCCAGTGGGCACTAGCACTAAAGCAGTGGGAGAAAGCGCAAACCTTACTTAATCAAGGGCACATTAGCCAAGCAGACTATGAAAACCATACGCTACAAAGATTGACCGCCGAACAACAGCTTACGTTGGCCCAAAAAGACCAAAATGACGAAAAGGCGAATATCGCTGCTCTCCACCATGAACTTGCCACTTTGCCTCAACAGCAGGCCAATGAAATGGCAAACGTGGAGAACACCTTGAGCGATCTCACGCAGCAAATAGTAAGTCACAAGAGTAACGCAGAAGAAACGATTTATGCGCCTCACAATGGCGTGATATCCGGCCTTCAAGTAAAGGCGGGATATACCATCGATAGCTCTCGCCCGCTTCTTACCTTACTGCCTAAAAATGCTGACATTCAAGCGCGTATTGCAGTTCCCGTGCGGTCTGCTGGATTTTTACGCAAAGGCCAAGCCCTGCATATTCGATTCGACGCATTTCCTTATCAAAAATTTGGTGTGCAGTCAGGCGAGATAGTGAACATTTCACCTTCGTTGGTGCTACCTGGTGAGCTTACCGACATCCCTATTTCTATTAGTGAACCCGCTTATCTTGTTACTGCAACGCTAAATACAAAAGAAATATTGGCTTATGGAAACAATATTTCACTGAAAGCTGGGATGACATTTTCTGCAGACGTAGATTTAAGTCAACGTACGTTGATGGAGTGGTTAATGGAACCACTGTATAGCATTACTGGGAAGCTGTAATCATGATGAACATTACACACCCACTTTCAACGCAAATCCTTTATACAAAAAAGCGTGTGCCCGTTGTACTGCAAAGCGAAGCAGCTGAGTGTGGACTTGCTTGTATGACTATGATTGCGCAGTACTATTCTGATAAACGTGATCTAAATGCTCTACGTCAGACTGTGTCTGTGTCGCTACGAGGCACTACGTTAAAAGACGTAATGCGCATTGCAAGTGATTTGGGTTTCCAAACCCGCGCCATCAAGATAGAAATGGAGCACTTAGCGCAATTATCTTGCCCTGCAATTCTACATTGGAACATGAATCACTTTGTTGTGTTAACTAAAGTGAAAGGAAAAACCCTTACCATTCACGACCCCGCGCTTGGAGAAAGAAAACTCACTTATTCTGAGGCGTCGAAGTACATTACCGGTATTGCACTTGAAGTCACGCCTAGCGACACATTTAGTCCCAAGAAGTCCGCGCCACGTTTGGGTCTTAGTCAATTCTTCACTCGAACAACAGGGTTTAAGCGCAATCTTCTAACCCTTTTTGCGTTATCGATTGTGTTGCAGTTATTTGCACTTGCTTCACCCTATTACATGCAAACAGTCGTAGATGATGTATTGATTTACAACAACGATGCATTACTGAAAGCGCTGGCAATAGGGTTTGCCCTGCTACTAATAATAGAAACTTTTACTAGCGGGATAAGAAAGTTCGTTATTCTGTCGGTGTCGTCTCGCCTTCAGCTTCAAATGTCGGCGTCGGTATTTAAGCACTTATTATCGCTTCCCTTGGACTACTTCGACAAGCGACATATTGGCGATGTGGTATCCCGCTTTGGCTCACTGGCGAGTATTCGTGAGTTCCTAACCACCGGCCTGGTTACTGCGCTGTTAGACGGGCTCATGGCAGTGATCACACTAGCAGTAATGATTTTATATTCGCCCAAACTCACTCTGGTTGTAGTGGCGATCATGCTTGCCTACCTCGCCGTTCGTCTTGGACTGCTGCCGTTTATTAAACGTCTTACCACTGAACGCATTGCGCTTGCAGCATTAGAACAAAGTCACTTTATGGAAAGCGTACGCGCTATCCTACCTATTCGCGTATACAGCCAAGAAGTACAGCGCCACGGGCAGTGGCAAAACAAGCTTGTCGCCACGCTAAACAAAGACATCACTCTTGGAAAAATCAACATAGGCAGCGCACTGACCAATCAGCTATTGTTTGGCGCTGAAAATTTGGTCGTTGTGTATATTGGTGCCAGCCTGGTTATGGAAGGAACCCTTTCGATAGGGATGCTGCTGGCATTTATGGCGTACAAAGCTCGCTTTGTCAGCGCATTAGATGGCGTAGTTAACAAGCTGATTGAGCTTAGTATGTTAGGTGTTCACTTCAACCGCTTAAGCGACATTTTACTTACACCATCACAGCAGAAGCCTCTGTCGTTAAAAACTAAGGACGATACATTTGAAAAACAAAACGTTCATTTTAGCAATGCAGACGTCCCCAACTCATCCACGTCCAACTCACTTGCACCTAACGTTTTAACACCTGATGGCGCAAGTACGCCCTCGCTTCTTGATGCCAAAACTCGCCCTGTAGCGCTTAAAGCGACGGCGCTCAGTTATCGCTACAGTGAAACCAATGCGTGGGTGTTTAAAAATCTAATGTTCTCGGTACATAGCGGAGAGATCGTCGCAATCACAGGCGATAGCGGCTGTGGAAAAAGCACAATGCTTAAGTGCCTGATGGGACTGTACCCTGTTTCAGAAGGCAATATCGAACACCCAAGCTCTACAAACCCAGTCATCGCGTCAGTGCTTCAGGAGGATACCTGTTTAAGCGGCACCATCGCGCAAAATATCTGTTGTTTTGAAGAAGCTCCCGACCTCAAGAAAATGGTTTACGTCGCTCAGCTTGCCTGTATCCATGAAGAAATCATGCAAATGCCTATGCAATACCACTCCTTGGTCGGTGATATGGGTAGCAGCTTAAGTGGTGGTCAAAAACAGCGCCTGCTTCTAGCAAGAGCGCTTTACCAAGAGCCAGACATTTTATTTTTAGACGAAGCAAGCAGTCACCTAGATATGGAAAACGAGGCTCAGATAAATCATCACCTTAAGTCTCTAAATATGACGCGAATTATTGTGGCACATCGGCCTCAATCAATTGCCATGGCAGACAAGGTTTATCGTCTGGAAAACGGCAACTTACATCTATGCCCTCCCACTGAAGTAACAGGAAGCGCAACATCAGGTAAACACGGAGAAACACTATGAAAACACATGAAATCAGAGAACCCGCAGTATTGATGACAGCAGCTGAACGCATGCAAATAGATGCGAACGGCATTACCGCCCGGAACAGCGTTATCCCCATTGACTGTTTATCAAAACGCGAACTACAAGTTGCACACAAAATAATGGAAGGACGCTCAAATAAGGTTATTGCCTCAGAGCTATTCATCAGTGAAAGGACCGTCAAATTTCACTGCGCCAACATTTACAAAAAGCTCAACATTAGCAACCGTTCTGTGCTTATTGCCTGCTGTTTTAGAACCCTTTACCAAGAAGTGGCTTCGCTGTAAGCGTGTCCACTTCATTACTCACCACGCCACTACAAGGAGCGTACATTATGAAAAACCATCCATTAACTCAGAACCAACCAGCAAATACTAAGCTTGCTACCGTTGCTGAATCTCAGCTATTTGAGGTATCCGGCGGACTACGAGCTCGCCTAAGTGAAAGTGTGCCGGTAGTCGGTCCAACACCTAAAGAGCCCGTTTACATAACCATGGCTATTGGTGAAGGCGGCGGCAAACTACCTGATATTTTGTCGTAACTTACCGCTTATCAAAGTCAACACATGGATACGGTTTAGACAGTATCCCATGTGTTGCTTTAAGGGCTACTAGATTCTATGAACACTTAAAACGCTAGCAAGGAACGCAAATGCACGTCGCACTACTAGGCAGTGAGCAAGACCCACAAATTCAACATATAGCCAAAGCACTTCACCAAAATAACACGCCCTTTTATTTCGCCAATACGCAACATTTTGGTTCTACTTGGAAGATCAGCTATGACCCTGACTTCGATGACGGGCTAATTCATTTCAATTCGCCTTCACTTTGCGACCAACCTAGAGTTACGTTCTCGAATACCCAGGCCGCTTATTGGCATGAGTACCTACCTGGCATACCGCTAAAAGCCCCTCGTGATAATGCTAAAAACGATGCCAGTGCAGATGCTCAAACACAAGGTGATAGACCTCATGATGGTGAATCTACTTTGCTAGAAAACGCAGGGTGGGTTGAGCAGGAGCGAGCAAGTACGCTACTTTGCTGGTTCAGCTATAGCGACATTAAATGGGTGAACTCTATCGACGCTGTTCGAAGCCACCAGTGTAAACCTTATCAATCGCGTATTGCTGGCAAACTAGGAGCACATATTCCCTACACCTTTGTTGGCAATGCACCCGAGGTTGCTTCGCAGTTTTGTAACAATATGCGAGACGTTATTTACAAGCCCGTACGCGGCGGTCGAACTGCGCAGTTTGTGAATAAACAACCAAACATGCGCCCGTTACTCAATGCGCTTTTAGGTGAACGCCCTGTTACCTTTCAAAAATATATTGCAGGCGTGAATGTACGAAGCTATGTGCTTGGCAATGACGTACTCAGCGTACAAATCGACTCAAGTGAATTAGATTACAGGAATGACGACAATGCGAGCGTATCGGTGATCCTAGTCCCCAGCGACGTTAAGCAGTTAGCTATCAAAATATGCAAAGCATTAGGTATGCACTGGTGTGCTATCGACTGGCGTAAAAGTGCGAAGGGAAAATACTTTTTTCTAGAGGCCAACCCCAGCCCTTACTTCCTAAAAGTAGAGAACGATACCGGTCTAGATATAACAGAAAAATTGGTAGCACTGCTGGTGAAGACTTCGTAGTAGCAAGCAGGACGTTTAGAGGCTAATTGGGTTTCCAAAACAAATTTGCGATTGTTTAGAAGCCTTTACGCAATCATTGACAATACCCCAACAACCTATCAATATGATAGGATGAATTTCAAAAGGCATTCATGGCTAATCACAATCCCCAAGGAATTAATGAATTCCCTCTTACAGAGGAAACTGCCAGAAAAATAATGAATGACCTCGCAGAAAACTATACTCACCGGATTCGGTGGACTAAACATGTTAAACAGCGCATGCATGAGCGAGGAATCACTACAGGTCAGGTGATCACTTTATTAAAAAGTAAGCACTCAGTATTTAGAGAGGGGCCATATCTTGATATTTCTGGAGACTGGAAATCTAATTTGAAAGGTTTAGCTGCGGGCAAAGTTATCGAACTCACTGTTGCACTTAAAAATCATCATGATAGTCCAATGTCATTTCTAATTACTGTATGGATAAGTTGAGAGGGTAAAATGTACCATTACACTGAAAGCGGGTTATCAAATGTATACCTGAAAAACGGTGTTACCGTTGAAGTTGTAGACGGTGAAGAATATACAAGCATTGACGATATGAACGGTCTTCATAGTGCGATAGCACAGACAATTGTTAATACCAACAAGCCTCTTGCTCATGATGAGTTTAAATTCTTACGTGTAGAACTAAATGTTTCTCAAAAAATGCTGGCGAATCGTTTTGGTGTTGATGAACAGACCATTGCGCGTTATGAGAAAGGTCAAACAAAAATTCCACGGACAACAGATGCTGCCTTAAGAGCCTTATACATGGAAAGCCAAGAGAAGAATAATCCCGTAAGTTACTTTCTTGATTTACTAGCAAATACCCAAGCGGAAGAAGCTGCAAAAATAATTCGTCTTGAAGAAGTCGAAGACCATTGGGAAAAAGTAGAATGGTAAAAAAGCCGACTTAACGTCGGCTTTTTAATTCTTGTTCATGTAGAAGGGTTAGTTGAACATATCAACTAACGGGGAAACTTCTACTTAGCGCTAAATTACAAGATAAAGCGCGACAGATCTTCGTTATCTACCAAGGTTTCTAGGTGGCTGTTAACGTAATCAGCATCAATCACGAATGACTCACCGCTCTTTTCAGAGGCGTCAAACGAGATGTCTTCCATAAGGCGCTCTAGCACGGTGTGCAAACGGCGGGCACCAATGTTTTCAGTGCGCTCATTCACCTGCCATGCCGCTTCGGCTATACGCTGAATACCAGAATCGTCGAAACTAATATCCACGCCTTCTGTCTTCATTAGCGCAATGTACTGGTGCGTTAATGACGCATTCGGCTCGGTAAGAATGCGCTTGAAGTCACCGACTTTAAGGGCAGATAGCTCAACGCGAATTGGAAGACGACCCTGAAGCTCTGGAATAAGGTCAGACGGCTTGCTCATTTGGAATGCGCCCGAAGCGATAAACAAGATATGGTCAGTTTTAACCATGCCGTGTTTTGTCGATACCGTTGAACCTTCCACAAGTGGAAGCAAGTCACGCTGAACACCTTCGCGAGACACATCGGCCGACGAGTTACCCTCGCGCTTACAAATTTTGTCAATTTCGTCGATAAACACAATACCGTGCTGCTCTACCGACTCAATGGCTTTTTCTTTCAAATCTTCTTGATTCACAAGGCGTGCAGCCTCTTCTTCAATTAGTAGTTTGAACGCTTCTTTAATTTTCAGCTTCTTCTTTTTCTTTTGCGAACCCGACAAGTTCTGGAACATGCCTTGAAGCTGATTGGTCATTTCTTCCATACCTGGAGGCGCCATAATTTCTACGCCAACCTGCGGAAGTGCTACGTCAATTTCAATTTCTTTGTCGTCTAGGTCGCCTTGACGAAGCTTTTTGCGAAATGCTTGGCGCGTGCCGCGATCTTCAACGTTTTCTTTATTACCCCATGCATCTTCTGGTGGAGGCAGCAAAACGTCTAAAATGCGCTCTTCCGCTGCTTCTTCTGCGCGGAATTTCACCTTTTTCATTTCATTTTCTTTCGTCATCTTCACCGCAATATCAGCAAGATCACGAATGATGGTCTCAACTTCTTTACCTACGTAGCCCACTTCAGTGAACTTAGTCGCTTCAACTTTAATGAACGGCGCGTTAGCAAGTTTTGCTAAACGGCGGGCTATTTCAGTTTTACCCACACCCGTAGGGCCAATCATCAAAATATTTTTTGGCGTAACTTCTTGGCGCAGCTCAGGTTCAAGCTGCATACGACGCCAGCGATTTCGAAGTGCAATAGATACAGCGCGCTTGGCACCTTGTTGACCAATAATATGTCGGTCTAACTCGTGAACAATTTCTCTTGGTGTCATTTCAGACATGAATAAACCCTTTTCTAACAGCGCTTGCTGTACTCAAATTCATACGAGCGACAGCAAGCCGATAACAGCACTCAGCTATTACTTAGTAATCTAGTACATCAACCGTTTGGCTATGGTTAGTGAATACGCAAATATCACCCGCTATGGTCAACGCTTTTTCGGCAATTTCTTTTGCGCTTAGCTCTGTATTTTCAAGTAGTGCAGTAGCTGCGGCTTGCGCGTAGTTACCACCAGAGCCAATCGCGATAAGATCTTGTTCTGGCTGCACCACATCACCGTTACCGGTAATAATAAACGATGCGGTTTCGTCGGCTACGGCAAGCAGTGCCTCTAGTTTGCGAAGCGCCCTGTCAGTCCGCCAATCTTTGGCGAGCTCTACCGCCGCTTTGGTCAAATGGCCTTGGTGGGCTTCAAGCTTTGCTTCAAAGCGCTCAAACAGCGTAAATGCGTCGGCCGTGCCACCAGCAAAGCCCGCTAAAATCTTGTCGTGGTATAAACGGCGCACTTTGCGCGCATTACCTTTCATTACGGTATTGCCCAGTGATACCTGTCCGTCACCGGCCATTACCACTTGATTCCCACGTCGTACAGATACAATCGTTGTCACGTTAATTCCCCGTTTAGCTGGGCGCCGCTGCGTTTTTCGTCTAGCAAAGGCAGCAGCGTTCAAATTCAATAACAAATAAGTGGGGGAAGGCTTTTTAATTTCAAGGGTAAGACAAAAGAATGTGCGCTCAGAGCTGCCTACTATATGGGCTTAGCGCATACGGTGCTTATTGAATACACCATTTATCGAGTGCATACTCTCGCCAATGGAGCCTATGGTCAGTTGAAATGATGCCTAGGTAATGAAATGCAGATAAAGTGGTAACACTGAAGACGCTACATTATGGTTTTAAAGGAGTGGTAGTGAAGTATCAGGGAAGAATTCAACAGTGGGACGATGCTAAAGGTTATGGTTTTGTAGAGCCAATACCAATCCACATAGATAATTGCCCACTCAGAAGGCGCTGGCAAGTTTCCTAGCGAAGCGTGGGAATGCAGGAATGGCTGTTCCCTTTTAAATTCCCAGAATGAAGCTAGGAAGCTTGCCAGACCTTCCCGAAGGGCGAGTTTAAAATGTCCGTACTCTTTGTTGTGTCACCTTGATGTAGAACCACTATACCTGCGGTAACACGCCGCGATTACGAACATTTTAACTCTCGCTGAGTGGGTGATTATCTATGCGGACTGGTATAATGGAGGCACGCGCGCGTTTACTCATATCAAAGCGTTTAAACAACGCTCTAGGCGCTCGGTTAATGGCGACATTATTGTTTATGAAGTTGAGCAGGATAGAAATGGTAATCACCGCGCCTGCAACATCAGCTTACTCAAGGATCACAAAGCAAAACGTTTACGCGCCAATAAGCCAACCTCGCAAAGAAAACGTAATGTTATCGTACTGAGTATTTTCTCCGGTGCACTTGCGTTATTTACATTGTCAGGTCGGCTACCGTTTATAGTACCTATCGTTTATGGCGCGGTAAGTTTGCTTACCCTAGTGTTTTACGGTATTGATAAATGGGCAGCTAAAAACGACATGTGGCGAGTATCAGAAGCAAAGCTGCACTTATTAAGTTTAGTGGGGGGATGGCCTGGCGCATTGCTTGCCCAACAGATGTTAAATACCAATCCGCATAGATAATTGCCCACTCAGAAGGCGCTGGCAAGTTTCCTAGCAAAGCGTGGGAATGCAGGAATGGCTGTTCCCTTTCAAATTCCCAGAATGAAGCTAGGAAGCTTGCCAGACCTTCCCGAAGGGCGAGTTTAAAATGTCCGTACTCTTTGTTGTGTCACCTTGATGTAGAACCACTATACCTGCGGTAACACGCCGCGATTACGAACATTTTAACTCTCGCTGAGTGGGTAATTATCTATGCGGACTGGTATGAGCATAAGCGTAGTAAATCGTCATTTATGAGGGTTTATTGGGTAACGGTTTTGGTTAATCTCATTTTGCTTGGGCTAATTGCATTTGAAGTGATTAATACGCAGGCATTCATGGTTGAAATTTAGCGAAATCGATACCCTTCAATGTCAAAACCAAAACCACTTTCGTAGCCCTTAACATACACCCATCCTTTATTCGGTAGGCGTTTGTGCTCACTTTCCCTTAAGCATAAGCGCCCATCAGACAGGGGACCGTTCTCTTTTAGCAAAAGTGGATGTCGACAGTGCTTAGAGCCGCTTCCTTTTTCATAAGCAAATTTTCTTTCTGTTTCTTGTTTATCGGACGCTAAGTGAAGCGTGTAGGGCAATGCCCTATCAATAAAATTCCAAGTAAAAATAAGCCCCAAAAACGGCATGGTGAAAATTGTTACTTTTCCACGCCAATCTTTCATCACAAATTGCGCTTGTCGTTTATCGATGGAAATAGACAGGTAATAAAAGGCACAATAAACAAAAGTAAATAAAACAATGGCCCATGTTGAATTATTTAGCCATGCGTTAATCACGATAAAGTTGGTGAATGCCGATACAATCAAAGCGCCAATAAGTACTAAAAAAGCGCCGTTACTGATACGTGTTATTGGATGAAGCTCAGACCACTTAGGTCGAGTAAAATGCTCATCTTGATGGGCGCTATCCGTATCATTCTCAGGTGGCAGCGTTGCCCGCTTAGCAGCGAGCTCATTTTTTGCTGCCTGATAGCGTTCTGGAAAGGCCTGCTTATCAATATTTTCCAGAACGTCCTCAAGCTCTTCTATGCTATAAGCGGCGTAATTTGGTTGTTCGGTGATGGCAATACTCATTGATACTTCCTTGTAAACGCATCCTTTCTCTACGCGCTATTTCAGCGCCGTATGCACCGCATTAAGTGTTACCTACAATAAACTGCTACAAATTCCAGTACCAAATTTGGCATGTCGCAATGTTCACTTTACGCAGACTGTGCTTGGCTTTTTCTGCATCACGCTTAGACTCGTAAGGGCCCAGAATAACGCGGAACCAATCGCCGTTGCTGCCAGTGCTGTGTCTGATAAGCGCCTCTAAACCTTGGAATGCAATTTTGGCTTTCATCTCTTCAGCCTGCGCGCGGGTTCTAAACGAGGCGCACTGCATTAAATAGCGTTTGTCAGATTTTTCTTGCTCTTTGACCTCAACTTCTACTTCATATCCTGGAAGGGTCTTAATGTACTCCCATTCTTCTTCAGGAAGCTCAGGTAACGTCTCTTCTGTAGGAGCCACAGGTCGTGAAGCTTGTGTATCCACGTCGTCTTCTACATTGTCTTTTATTGACCACAAAAATGCACCAAAGCCAATCACCAATGCGAATACGCCAACAAGGCGCACAATAGGAAGTTTTCCAGAAACCGGGGCGTTAGATTGCGCATTTGATTGCGCGCTTCTGGCTGGTTTTCTACCTTTACCAGCCGGCTTCTTTTTTTGAGGAGAGCGTCCACGAGAGACATAATCGCGTTGAGCCATAGTCGGCAATATTCCTACTTGTTATCGTTGTTTGTATGCGTAAGAAAACGTCATATACCAAATCTTTATGAAGCAGCAGCTTTCCTGCACTTCAATCCTGCACTTCAATCCTGCAGAAATTTTAACGTATTGCTACCCAACAAGCTAACTGAAATCGGTAGGATCAATATCTATCGACCACCTTACCTTCATTGCCTGTGGCAACGCCTGTAAAAATGGCAGCGCCAAACGCAGCGCATTGTGAAGCGGCGCACGCTTTTCATGACTGCATACCAGCATAAACCGAAACCTGCCTTGCCGCTTTTCAATCAAACAAGGAAACGGGCCATTTAACGCAATAGCATGCTGCTGGTGAAATACTTGCTTGCTGTCTTGTAAAAAGCGATAGGCCAAACTGCTGTCGGTCGCTTCTGCGCGAATGACAAACTGGCTAATAAATGGGGGAAGCCCTGCCGCTTTTCGCTCCATTAAAGCGTGTCTGGCGAAATGCCCATAGCCGTTATGTACTAAATCTTGTAGCAAAGGATGGTGGGGATTGTGAGTTTGCAGCCACATTTCACCAGGTTTACTGGCGCGCCCTGCTCTTCCTGCAAGCTGAGTTACAAGCTGAGCGAGCTTTTCTGGTGCTCTAAAATCGGCACTAAAAAGTGCGCCATCACAATCTAGCACCGCCACTAAGGTTACATGCGGGAAATGATGACCTTTTGATAGTATTTGGGTACCTACCAGCAGCTGGTACTCTTGGCGGTTTATTGCTTCTAGCGTCTGGTGCAGTTTGTCTTTGCCCCGCACGGTATCGCTGTCTATTCGTACCTGCTTAACACCGGGAAATAAGCTTGCAAGCCCTTGCTCGACTTGCTCGGTGCCCGTACCCGCCGTAACTAATTCATTGTGATGGCACGCTTCGCAGTTTGATGGCATTGAGCGCATGCCGCCGCAGTGATGACACTGCAAACGGTTCTGCGCTTTATGCACCGTATACGGGCGGTCACAACGCTTACACATGACGGTTTCGCCGCAGTGATGGCAAAGCAGCGCTGGCGCATAGCCTCTGCGATTCACAAACACCAATACCTGATTTCCCGCGTTGATATGCTGGCGCATTATCGTTAGCAAGCCTTGCGAAATACCGTAGTGAATGGGTTGGTCACGCGCGTCCAACACATGCTGATGCGTGCTTTTCGCCCCTCCCGCTCGCTTAGTTAACTGCAAATGGGCATAGCGACCGCTTAGCGCATTATTAAGTGTCTCTAGCGCGGGCGTGGCGCTGCCTAATAAAAGAGGAATATTGTGCTGCTTAGCCCGCATAGCTGCCAAGTCACGGGCGTGGTAGCGAAGTCCATCTTGTTGTTTAAAAGACTCGTCGTGCTCTTCATCCACAATCAGCATGCCGGGGTTGTGCAGCGGCGTGAAAATAGCTGAACGGGTACCGATGATTATCCCGAGTTCACCTGCTTTTGCTCGCTGCCACACCTGTAGCCGTTCTTTATCAGAAAGCTGAGAGTGTAAAACGCCCACTGCAATACCAAAGCGCTTTTCAAAGCGTGACACCGTTTGCGGCGTAAGCCCAATTTCTGGCACAAGTATAAGCACTTGTTTTCCGTCGCGCAGTAAGGGTTCGATGGCTTGAAGATAGACTTCCGTTTTACCGCTACCAGTAACCCCTTCAAGTAAACTTACCGCAAAGTTGCCTTGCTGACGGTTAAGCGCGGCAATAGCAACCGACTGTTCTGTGTCTGGAACCGGCTTTTCAGACACCGATAACGTGGCAAGCCAGCTGCCTGACTTAAATTCAGGCGCGACTTCTTCAATGCTTGCCAATGACTTTTCGACAAGCGCTTTGACCGCAGGTGCGCCATACTGCTTGCGCGCTTGGGATGCTAATAAGGCACCACCAGCCATTGCAGTAAAACAGGCTTGTTGCTTAGGCGCCCGCGATAACGTGTCTGCAGTCGTATGCTTACCTTCTTCAGTAAGCATTAGCATGTCTTGAGGTGTTGGCGCTGCTGACTCGCCTTTGCGCAATAAAACAGGCAGCATGGCGTGTAGCACTTCACCCGGCGCATGATGATAGTACTGCCACAGCCATTGGGCCATTTTCAGCAGCACCTCATCTATAATGGGGCTATCGTCCAGTACCGACTCAATGGCTTTTAGCTTGTTGGAGTTTTCAATATCGCTTTCAGTTTTGTGTAGGGTTTCAACAACTACGCCCACAAGTTTGCGCGGACCGAAAGGCACAACCACTCTTACACCCGCACTTAGTGCGTTATCGTGGGTATATGTGAAAAGTTGGCGCAGTGGCACTGGCACGGCAACTTGGATAAAGGCCATTGCGAAGGTTCTACCTTATTTGACGATTGTTACAGCGCATAATGCGCTTACTAAGCTTCTTATGTTGAAACTAATTATACTGAGGCTTCTTGCAGACCTATACGTTACAGCAGTTTGCGCTGCTAACAGCTAGCTACACATTTTGCTATTAGCGCATGATTTTGCTACTCGAGCATTTTTTTGCCACTAGAGCATCTGGCCCAGCCTTAAAAGACAAATATTTAAACATACTTTACAGGTAAGCATAAAAGGAATGTTTTTTGTTTGGCCTTTTTATACGGCTACCTTTTTATACGGCTGCCTTGTCTAGCTCTCTTGTTTAGCATTTGGCCAAAAACCGCTTGATCAAGGCCCTGCCATCCTTTATTATGCGCCGCTCTTTTGCGATAGGCTGTTCTTTGAACGACTTATCATTTGAATTAAGTAACGTATGGTGTGCGACTTCGGGTTGTATAGCGATACGGCCTTATTATGTGAGGTAACCCAATGAAACAAGATATCCACCCAAAATACGAAGCAATCACAGCAACTTGCTCATGTGGTAACGTAATGAACATTCGTTCTACGCTTGGTAAAGACATCAACCTAGACGTATGTTCTTCATGTCACCCATTCTACACTGGTAAGCAACGTAACGTTGACACTGGTGGTCGTGTTGATCGCTTCAAGAAGCGTTTCGGTGCATTGGGCAAAAAGTAAGCCTGATATCGAGTTCGAAAAAGCGCCTTTATGGCGCTTTTTTATTGTTTAAAATTCACGCTTCACACAAACAAGGTGTGCCAAACAGCGCTTTACCGCCGTTATCCTACGTCAGGCCAGTACCTAGCCAGTTTAACAAGCCCTGCAACTCGCCTTTCTGAAAAACGTTTTTAGCTTAATTTACAATATTCAGCGTGACCTGAACTCAGTGAATGTTTTTAACATTAGATAAATGCCTATCCCAATTGCCGCCACTCACTTTCTTACACTCTTCTTCGCTATCAAAATAAATACCAACGGGTGCTGACTTAATTGACGCTAAAGCAATATTCACTTGGTTTATGAAGTCTATATCCCAACCATTAGTTAACGCCCGCTGCTTCTCCTGCTCAGTATTAAACACGGCAATCACTTGCGGCGCTCTCCAATGCCCTATGTGAGTTAGCCAAACAAATCCATTATTGGTAGATTTTACGCTTTCACACACATCGGTTAGCACGGTTATTAGTTTTCTTTCTGTCATATCCTCGCCTTCAGCGCGAATTTTGAGTGGGCTTTCACAGGATTTTATCAGAAATATTGGATGGAGAATTAACGAGGTGTCTCCCTGCGTTCTATTTTCCTGATTTGGGTTTCTGTCCAATGCATTTATGAGAACGTAGATCCCTTTGATAGCTTTGTTTTCATCCTCCACACAATAGACCTACAGAATGGCATAACAAGTCAAAATAAATAGTATGAATGGCAATTATAGCCCCATTTTACTGGTCTAATTAGTATGCCTAACCTACATTGGTATATGAGAATTCTGATCAGATATGTACACAGTGATTGGCTGTGTTAGAGTTGCGATCGGCACTTTGATAGTGAGCATTAATTCTGTGAATAATGCATGACTTTCAAGACTTGTGGCGCTTTTGGGTACATAAACCTGAGGCTTGTATCCATTAAGGTATGTGAACAAAATCAGTAAAGGTTAACGCCTAGTCTGCTTTTTCCACATGCCACCTTAGGGCGTATTGATGATTGTTGTAAAACAAAGATCAACAAGCCCTAGTGCTAACAACTATTTATAATCACTTTTGTCATTACTTGGTTGTAACGCGCTTACGTTTATCTACCTATAACTATAACGACAATAAAATAGCTACAGAGCGTGAACGAAAACACCGATGAACCCTACATCTAAGGATACCTTTTTACATGTCAGATTTTAGACAACGCGCACTCGACTATCACGCCAAACCCACACCTGGAAAAATCCGCGTAGAGTTATCTAAACCAGCCGACAGCGTCGATGACCTTGCTCTTGCCTATAGCCCAGGCGTTGCCGAGCCGGTCAGAGAAATTGCCGAAGACGCAGATAACGCCTATAAGTACACGGGTAAAGGAAACCTGGTTGCCGTTATCAGTAACGGAACTGCGATTTTAGGATTGGGTAACCTAGGCCCCCTGGCATCGAAACCTGTTATGGAAGGAAAAGCCCTTCTGTTTAAACGCTTTGCTGGCCTGGATGCCATTGACATTGAAGTGAAGCATCGTACAACCGAAGAGTTCATTAATACAGTAGCGAATATCGCTGACACATTTGGCGGCATAAACTTAGAAGACATTAAAGCGCCTGAATGCTTTGAGATTGAACAAGAGCTAATTAAGCGCTGTAAAATTCCGGTATTTCATGATGATCAGCACGGTACCGCTATTGTAACTGCAGCGGGCATGCTTAATGCTCTGGAAATTCAGGGTAAAAGCATAGAGAGCGCTAAAATTGTGTGTATGGGTGCCGGTGCAGCAGCGGTCGCTTGTATGGAACTGCTTATTAAGTGTGGCGCCCAGCGTGAGCGTATTTATATGCTAGACAGAAAAGGCGTTATCCATACTCGTCGCGAAGACTTAACTGAGCACAAAAAGCTATTTGCTAACAATACTGACAAGCGTACGCTTGAAGACGTAATGGAAGGTGCGGATATTTTTGTTGGTGTGTCAGGACCGGATGTTTTACCACCAGAAACACTGGCCTTGATGGCTGAAAACCCAATTGTATTTGCATGTTCTAACCCAGACCCTGAGATAAAGCCTGAACTTGCTCACGAAGTACGTAAAGATCTTATTATGGCTACCGGACGCTCGGACTACCCTAACCAGGTTAACAACGTACTGTGTTTCCCGTTTATTTTCCGTGGAGCACTAGACGTTCGTGCAACGGCCATTAACGATGAAATGAAAGTAGCGGCAGTAGAAGCCCTTCGTGCTATCACGAAGGAGCCTGTACCAGAAGAAGTACTAGCTGCCAGTAAGAGTACTAGTCTGACATTTGGTAAGGAGTACATTATTCCTAAACCTATGGACCCGCGTTTATGCGAGCGTATTGCTACCGCCGTATCTAAGGCTGCGATTGAATCTGGCGTTGCACGCGTGCCTGAAAGCCCAGAAGAATAAAATTCTGGCGCATAAGGCAAAAAATGGAGGGGCTAGTGCTCAACCTTTATTTGCTAAAAAGTGCGCTTCGAGAATACAAGTACATAAAAACGGCGCCGTGTTGTAGGTTATCAATTAGCAATAACTTACAACAAAGCGCCGTTTCTCTTTAATACCAAATATCAGTCGTCTTCCGACACATCGTTTTCGAAGCTTGGATCAATGCCCATTTCTTCCATAATGCGTCTTGCTTCAGCCGGTACGCGATTGGGATTGTCTTTGCGCAGGTCATCATCGTTAGGCAATGGTTGACCGGTAAACGCATGCAAAAATGCTTCGCACAACAGTTCTGAATTAGTGGCGTGACGCAGATTATTGATTTGGCGGCGAGTACGCTCATCAGTAAGCGCCTTAAGCACATTAATAGGTATAGAGACAGTGACTTTCTTTACCTGTTCGCTCTTCTTGCCATGCTCTGCGTAGGGGTGAATATATTTACCGTTCCATTCTGCCATTGTACTAACTCGGTCTACTCTTTTTTATGTTATGAAGAGAAATTCTAAACAAGTTCACGAAAAGGTCAATTGAGCAGTGTAAACCTCTTGACGTCTAGACATATATTCTTTAATTTAGACGTCTAAACGTCTATAAGAATACATTTTTGAGAGAAAAAGCCATGGTTTCTTACGCACAAGGTATCGATGCATTAAACCAGTCCCTGTCGGAACTGCGTGATATTGATGTATCTTTTGAATTCTTTCCGCCTAAAACGGAAGCCATGGAACAGACCCTGTGGAAGTCAGTTGAACGTCTCGCGCCACTAAAGCCAAGCTACATGTCGGTAACCTACGGCGCGAATAGCGGTGAGCGTGACAGAACCCACGACGTTGTAAAACGCATTCAGCAGCAAACCGGTGTCGCGGCGGTTCCTCACTTGACCTGTGTTGATGCTAGCCGTGATGAGCTTAAGCAAATTGCAAAAGACTACTGGGACTCAGGTATTCGCCGTATTGTTGCGCTTCGTGGCGATTTACCGCCAGGAGTAGAAAAGACAGAGATGTATGCCTCTGATCTTGTTGCCTTGCTAAAAGACGTTGCCGATTTTGATATTTCTGTTGCTGCCTATCCAGAGAAGCACCCTGAAGCACCAAATGCGCAGTTTGATTTACTAAACCTTAAGCGCAAAGCAGAAGCAGGTGCCACAGAAGCGATAACCCAGTTCTTTTTCGATACGAGTGTTTACCTTCGATTTAGAGACCGCGCTGCTGCAGCTGGTGTCGACTTAGATATCGTTCCGGGTATATTGCCGGTAACCAACTACCAAACACTGGTGAAATTTGCGGGGTTCACAAATGTTCATGTGCCGGGATGGTTACACAAAATGTTCGACGGCCTTGATGCCGACGACCAAGCTACCCGTAATCTTATAGGCGCTAACATTGCTATGGACCAAGTTAAAGTACTCGCTAAAGAAGGGGTAAAACACTTCCATTTCTATACTTTGAACCGTAGTGAATTAAGCTACGCCATCTGCCACATGCTAGGTGTGCGCTCAGGCACTTAATACGGATCGTGCTGACATTTTTGAATGAAGCACTCCACAATAGGCGCAGTCAATGCGCCTTTGTTGCATAAAGCCTGCATTAAACTTTGCCACCAAGGCCGCCCGCAGTTACCATCTGATATAACATGTAATGAACTATCGATGCTTTATAACAGTCCGCATAGATAAGACCGCGCTGTTTACCATTTACACGGTATCGTCAGGAGAAATTGAGTGGATTTAGACAAGGTTAAAGCCTTATATAACAATGTTACTCCTCAGGTTAGAGATCTCTTTAGCATCTTCATAAAGCGCTGTAGAGAAGACAATATTACTATCTCTGCTGGGCACTTAGCCTATGTAACGTTGTTATCTTTAGTACCATTTATCATGGTGACCTTTACCATTATGTCGGCTTTTCCTGCCTTCGCATCTGTGAGAAGCAAGCTAGAACATTTTGTTTTTAGCAACTTTGTACCTACCGCCAGTGATGTGGTGCATAAATACATGACCGATTTTGTAGGCAATGCCTCACAAATGAGTGCTATTGGTATTTTGTCGCTGCTGGTCGTTGCGTTAATGCTTATATCAAACGTAGATAAAACCCTGAATAGAATTTGGCGTACGCAAAGTGACAGACCGATTGTGTATACCTTTGCTATTTACTGGATGGTGATCACTCTTGGTCCTATGTTAATCGGCTCCAGTGTGGTAGTCAGTTCTTATTTGACGGGATTAGCGGCATTCACCGAAGAATACACACCAGGTCTTGGTACTTTCTTACTCAGCCTTGTACCAAGCGGCGCAGCCATGCTTGCTTTCACCATTTTATACATGGTGGTTCCTAATAGAAGGGTCTTTGCTCGTCACGCACTGGTGGGCGCTATCGTGGCTACTATCGCTTTTGAAATTACCAAGTCAGGCTTTGCGCTATATGTTACGAACTTTCCTTCGTACGAACTTATTTACGGCGCGCTTGCAGTGGTACCTATTCTGTTTTTATGGGTGTATTTGTCGTGGATAATTGTGCTGTTTGGTGCTGAATTTACCTGCAGCCTGGGTGAAGCGTTTGAAAACCGAAAAGCAGAAAACGAACCCCGCAAGGTACCTCAAGAATAACCAGCCCTTCAGTTTTTAATAAAAAAGGGAGCTGCTCGCTCCCTCTCTATCTATTACTGCTTAAAAGCTAGTTTTTCATTGAAGAAATAAACGCATCAGACTCTGCAATAGCAGAATTCATTTGTCTGATAAGCTGAGCGACGTTGTTCTCGATAGTAGAGAGTTCGCCCTGCAGTGCGCCTATCGCGCTGGCATTTAAGTTGTGCTTCAAGTACAGCACATTATCTTGAAGCGCACTCAAGACTGGCGGCATTTTACTTTCCGCTTTGCGCATAGCCGTCATTAGTGAAGCGTAACGACGCTTAGTTTCGCGAAGCTTCGCTGCGCTATCTCGCTTCAGCGATGCGTTCTCATACTTCTCTAGCTCTTCAGACCATTCATCGAATAAAGCCTCAGCTACACTTTCCACCTTATCAATACGTGAACTCACTTCTTCTGAAGCAGCAACGCTGTCTTCGTACTGACCATTTAAGCGGTTGTAAACGTCTTCTAGCTCTCCGCCATCAAATGCAACGGCCGCGCTAAATGCCTCCAGCGCCGAATTAAACTGCTCTTGTGCGTCTTCTTGTGACTCTTTAGCGTTTTCAACGCGGTCGACTAAGATGTCGCGCTTTTCAACGCCCACCTTTTCCCATGCTGCGTAATATGCAGACTGACACCCACTAAGGGCAAGCATAGCAACAAATGCTGATGCAAGTAGCTTCATGCGGTTACTCCACCTCTAAAGCGCGCTGCGCTTATAATACTGATTAGATGCAAAATGGCACCTAATGGCCAGAATACGATAGCAAGAACGACGGTCGCAGCCAGGGCATAGCACACGCCTACGGTAATGAAATAGAACAGCGCGCCCAGTATTCTGCCTTGAACCAAATGACCTAAACCAGGAATAAAGAAGTTACAAATTGCGGCGATTACATTACCGCCCGATCCTTGACCTGCCATATAAACATCCTCGCATTTATGACTATAATATGATTAGCTAGCACGTAATGACACTTGTTCTATAGTATACACTTAAGATTTATCGCTTATTTTACAAGCATAAACAGCGTTGAAGCAGTCAGCACGCAACCGTTTGTATAACAATAAACTAAACTAAAACAGGCACTCACACAACGCGCAGAAACAAAATGAAACGACTTTACCCCGATGTTACCTACTATGAAAATGGATTTATCGAAGTGGGAAGTGGGCATTCGCTTTACTTCGAGCAAAGTGGTAATCCAAACGGCATCCCCGTACTCTTTATTCACGGAGGTCCAGGTGCAGGCTTACCCCCTAATTACAAATGCTTTTTTGACAGCAATAAGTATCGCATTATCGGCTATGAGCAACGTGGTTGCGGCCGCTCTACGCCTATAGCTGACACGCTAAATAACGACACGTGGTCGAATGTTGAAGATATCGAAGCATTACGTACACACCTTTCAATTCCAAAATTTCTCTTGTTTGGCGGTTCGTGGGGTTCGACACTCGCCCTGCTCTACGCGTTAAAGTACACACCGCGAGTGACAGGACTCATTCTACGTGGCGTATTTTTAGCTCGACAGGAAGACAGGGATTGGTTTTTATCGCCAAATGGCTGTGCAGCTCAGTTATTTCCCGAGTATTACCGGAAATTTACAAAAGATGTGCCTAAGCCTGTGACCTCTAATTCAGTGTGTGATTTCTATAGCGCAATGGTGCGTTCTAGCAATGATGTACTAAGACATTCAGCGCTTAAAAGATGGTACCAATGGGAAGAGAGACTTTCTCGTATAACGCTACCACCTGGTGTGGGTGATTCGACAACTAATTACCCTATGCAGCTGGTCACCTGTCTAGCCACATTGGAATGCCATTTCCTATCTAACCAATGCTTCCTAGATGAAAACTATATTCTTGAAAACATTAGTAAAATAAGTCATATTCCTGGAACAATTGTACATGGTCGTTACGACATGATCTGCAAAACAGAAGCGGCGGAGGCACTTCACAAAGCGTGGCCTCAAAGTCAGCTACAAATTATCCCCGACGCGGGGCACAGTACTTCCGAGCCTAGTATAGGTTACGCGCTCTGCCGTGCTACCCGCGACATGTCTCGCTTTATTCAGGAGTCGTCAAAGTGATAGGACTAATTCAACGCGTATCGGAAGCCAATGTCACCGTTGCCGGTAATGTTATCGGCGAAATTGGTAAAGGCATGCTGGTGCTCTTGGGTGTAGAGAAAGAAGACGGTGACGCGGAGATTGAGAAACTAGCAAATAAGCTCTGTCGATATCGCATGTTCAGTGACGAAGACGGAAAAATGAATCTAAATGTTGAGCAAGTGGGAGGCGAAATACTGGTGGTCTCTCAGTTCACACTCGTAGCCGATACGCAGAAAGGTAATCGTCCTGGTTTTTCACGCGGTGCATCGCCAGAACACGGCCAAGCCATTTATGAAAAGTTCGTTCAGTCTCTAAAAAATAAAGGTATGGTGGTGGCCACCGGCGAGTTCGGCGCTGATATGCAAGTAGGCCTAATTAATGACGGCCCCGTCACCTTTCAATTTAGCGTTTAGCGGGTAAAATCGTACGCTTCGTCAGCATCCCAAACTTGCTTACATAATTAAGCTTGTACCGCATGTATTCTTACGTTTAAATACTCGTTCATTCATTTAAGAAGGCCGGTTTATTGTGTACAAGGTAGTCACACCAAAAAGCGATGCCGAGTTTGAAGCCTATTTTCATTTTCGGTGGGAACACTTACGCCAGCCATGGAATTTCCCTCCAGGCTCTGAAAAAGACGAATATGAACAAGTCGCAGAGCACCGTATTATTACTAACCGAAATGGCGAAATTGTAGCTTGCGGCCGTGTGCATTTGAACACAGCCGAAGAGGCACAAATTCGTCATATTGCGGTTCACCCAGGCCATCAACGCAAGGGCTTAGGCCAAATGATCATGGCCGCACTCGAAAACGTTGCGAAAGACTTGGGCGCCGAGCGCGCTGTAACGAACAGCCGCGAAATATCTATCGACTTTTTTAGCGCATGTGGCTTTGAAGTTGAGCGTGAAGCGCCTAATGAGCTAGGCATGCTTAAACGTCAACAAATGGTCAAGAAGTTCACTGAAAACAACACATTGGTACTTCACCCTAAGTGGTGTAAATCGCTGCAAGAGACATGGTCTGAGACCATTCCCATTACCGAGCACATGGGAATTAAGCTTTACCAGTACACAGGCCGCACGCTTGAAACCCGTGCATCATTAAACAAAAACATCAATATTCACGGCACTATGTTTGCTGGCAGTATTTTTTCTTTAGCTACACTAACTGGCTGGGGCATGATTTACCTGCAGCTTAAAGAGCGTGGATTAGACGGTGACATTGTATTGGGCGATGGTGATATTCATTACCACAAACCCATCACGATGAAACCAAGGGCAATCTGTAATATTGAAACCTTGTCTGGAAAATTCAAGCCGCTAGAGAACGACAACAAGGCAAGGTTTGAGCTGAGTGTGGCAATTTTAGATGGCGACACCCCTGTGGCGGAATTTGAAGGGGTATTCTACGTACTTCCTCCCTCTAAAAATGAAGAAGAGTAGCGTTACGGATTAGCGATCATCACTAATTCGTACGAGCCGTCACTAAGAACAAAAATCCACTCATAAAAAAAGCGCCGTTAAGGCGCTTTTTTCGTCGTTAAGCTATTTGTAAGCAATGCACTGCGTGTACTACGCGACCATAGCTGCTTGAAGCTTTTTCATCGCGTTCTTTTCAATTTGACGAACACGCTCTGCAGAAACCTGATATTTATCAGCTAAGTCTTGCAGAGTAATCTTGTTGTCTGCTAACCAACGAGTTTCGATGATATCTTGGCTACGCTCGTCTAGCGTTTTAATCGCTGAGTACAAGCGCTTGCTCGCCGCTGTATCCCAGTCGTTGTTGATTACGTCAGTTTCAACATCTGAAGATTTGTCTTCTAAATACTGAACTGGCGCAAAGTTACCTGTTTCATCTTCGTCCGCAGTTAAATCGAACGCTTGGTCTTGAGAGCTCATACGCGCTTCCATTTGAAGCACTTCTTTTGTACTCACACCCAATTCGTTCGCTACTGTTTGCACTTC
Source organism: Alteromonas sp. G4i13 (assembly GCF_054960505.1). Taxonomy (NCBI): domain Bacteria; kingdom Pseudomonadati; phylum Pseudomonadota; class Gammaproteobacteria; order Alteromonadales; family Alteromonadaceae; genus Alteromonas; species Alteromonas sp. G4i13. The sequence goes on from NZ_JBHNYX010000007.1 coordinate 102,544, forward strand.
GTCATGAGTAAACCAACCAAGACGCTTCTTCGCCTTACGAAGGTTAAAGAACAGTTTGCGCTGCGCTTTGGTTGTCGCAACTTTCACTATTCGCCAGTTTTTAAGTACAAACTCATGAATTTCTGCTTTGATCCAATGTACCGCGAAAGAAACCAAACGTACGCCCACTGTTGGGTCGAAACGCTTAACGGCTTTCATCAGACCGATGTTACCTTCTTGAATTAAGTCGGCTTGTGGTAAGCCATAACCTGAGTAAGATTTTGCAATGTGCACTACAAAACGAAGATGTGACATTACTAGCTTACGAGCGGCTTGTAAGTCTTCGTCTTCGCGAAGGCGCACTGCCAACTCGCGCTCTTCCTCAGCGCTAAGCATATCAATGCTGCTTACAGCTTGGATGTAGCCTTCAATGCTACCGCTGTGTGGCACTGACAGGGCCATAGATTGCAAATTGTTGCTCATTGTTCACCTCATTTATTGCCGCTTCATATTAGCAAAGTAACCGAAGCTGCGCGAGACCTAATTAAGATATGAAGTCTAACCGATATGTAGGTATAGTGACTATTTCTACAATATCAAGACCTAAATTAAGAAAAAAAGTTCAACTTTAAAGCTTGCGGTCCATTTACGAATGTATTCACCGCAAACACTAAACCTAGACTATCGACTTCACATCGAATGACACGCTGCACTTTCTGGCGTCGTGCCTTTGGGTCGGTCATTTAACCACTACATCATTATACTTTAATTACACATACCAAAGTGAAGGCTAATCTCACTGGTATGAAATCCAACGCTTATTTATTACACGCTAGTTACCCGAAACATAAGATTTCCACTATCTCTAAGATAAGTCAGCAAGGTGCCTACGCGTCAATACAGTATTTAAACCTTGTATATGTCATCTTATACCTTGCTTTTCTGGCTGGAAACTGAAAATAATAGATTGAATTAATCGATTTTGCACTACAACCGCTGTACAGCATTTTCCAGACAACAATTATAAAAGACTGGAAGGGAAATACTTAAGGAAAGGAGTAAGGCAAGTGAAGCAAAGAGGATCTTGATGTTTGCTTACGTCGCTAGACAGCCCATATTTAATGTAAACAGAGAAGTTTACGCCTACGAACTACTTTTTCGTGTTGGAGAAGATAACTGCTTTCCCGATATACCTCCTGACGAGGCTACCTCGAAAATTCTTACCTCTACCCATTTAAGCTTAGGTATTGAGGAGATAACCGGAGATAAGAAAGCCTTCATCAACTTTCACCGCGACACACTTATGTTTCGTTTTCCGACCTCTCTGGATGCAAGCAAAGTGGTCATTGAGATTGTAGAAACCGTTGACGTTGATGATGCGCTGGTAGCCGCTTGCAAACATATTCGAGGTCTTGGCTATCCTATTGCTCTTGACGACTATGACATGAAAGGGAAGTGGGAAGCATTCATTCCATTTACCAGCATAGTCAAAATTGACATTACAGAGATCCCCCACGAAAAAATTCCCGCCCTTGTCGAACGCTTCAAGTCGAACAAAATACAGTTGGTTGCAGAAAAAATTGAGACCTATGAAGAATTCAATAAATTCAAAGATATGGGTTTCGACTATTTCCAAGGATACTTTCTAGCTAAACCCGAAATCGTAAGGCACAGAAAGTTAGGGCCCAGCAGCCTAACTATGATGGAGTTACTTACGCTAAGTAGCCAGGCAAAGCTTAATTTCGATGAAGTAAACAAAATCATTGAACGAGATCCCTCGCTTACCTACTTGCTGCTGCGGTTTATCAACAATCCTCTGGTCAACAAGCGACATAAAATAACGTCACTTAAACACGCGTTAACCTTTATGGGCGAAGTAGAAGTGAAGAAGTTCATATCACTGCTGGCTCTTGCAAACCTAAGCGATGGTCAGCCTACTGAGCTAATGCAAATGGCGCTTGTTCGCGCAAAGTTCTGTGAACTGGTCTACACCCAGCTTAAAGGTGCCGATGACCCGTTAAAAGGTTTTCTTACTGGCCTGCTTTCTTTGCTTGATGCCATGATGGAACAGCGAATTGACGATTTGGTCAGCAAGGTTCCAATCAGTGACGACGTTAAAGATGCCCTGTGCGGAAGCCCTGGTGTGCTTCGCAACTGCCTGACGCTGTCACAATTCTTTGAAAGAGCTAAATGGACGGGCATTCAGCAATTCGCAACAAAGTATGGTGTTAAACAGAGTCTTCTGCATAGTTATTACAACGAAGCGATAAAGTGGGCTAAACACATTCATAAGGCCGCTTTGAACGACAACTAAGCCTACGATTACGCCAGTTGATGTGAAATTAATCGTTGAATAGTTGTTAGATTGCGCTTACATATCATAGACTAGGGTCAGTTCTTTTGGATTACACATTAAAGAACACCTAACCTTAGCGTGTGACGTAGCGCTAGCTAAGCCTCTAAATATAACAATAAAAATAACCTTAACCGTGTTGTATCAGGAATAGATTATGTTCGCGTTTATAGCTCGCCAGCCTATTTTAGATAAAAGCAAAAGTGTTTTCGCCTATGAGCTTCTGTTCAGAGATGGCAAGTCTGGTGCTTATCCGGAACATAACGAAGAGAAAGCTAAGTATATTTCTGAGCACTTCCATCCACTTGGGCTTGATGATATCAGCGGCGAAAAAACGTCTTTTATCACGTTCTCGTCAGATACAATTATTTCGCGCTTTCCTACATCGCTTAACCCTGAGTCGGTAGTGGTTGAACTGGCTGATCCATCCGACAACACCAGCGGACTATTCGAAGCATGCCAGCACATAAAGCAACTTGGCTTTAAGCTAGCTATCGATGATCCCATGATGGTGGGTTCAAAACACGACATATTTCCTCTTATCGATATTGTGAAAGTCGATGTGACAAAAACCCGCTTTGAAACCATTGAAAAGCACATTCCGCGCTATCACGATGCGAACGTGCAATTAGTGGCGGAACAGGTTGATACGCAAGATAATTTTTCAACGTGCGTAGATTTGGGTTTCGACTTCTTCCAGGGTTATTTTTTCTCGCAACCGGAAGCACGTATTCTACGACAGCTTCCTGCGTCTAAAATGAACATTGTTGATTTGATGGGCGAAAGCTCTAGCAGCGACTTTGACATAGACCGTATCAGCCAAATTATAGAGCGAGACGCCACCTTAAGCTTCTTATTGCTGAAGTTTATCAATAACCCCACTATTAATAAGCGTTACAAAATTACATCACTAAAGCACGCGCTTAATTACATGGGTGAAGTAGAGATTAAGAAATTCATCGCTTTATTAAGTTTAACGAACTTAGGCGATGAAAAGCCCCTTGAAATCATTCATATGTCTTTAGTTCGCGCTAAGTTTTTCGACTTACTTGCTGAGCGTAGAGGTCTTAGAAATAATCCGCCCATCTCCTTTTTGGTTGGTTTATTTTCGCTTCTTGAAGGGTTACTTGATCAGTCTATGACAGACATTGTAAAGCAGCTGCCGCTCTCCGATGAGGTTAACGATGCACTACTTGGCAAGAACTTAGAAATGAACAGCTATATGACTTTGGTTCGCGCCTTTGAAAGCGCCCTTTGGATGAATGTCATAAAACAAGCTAAAGTGCTCAATATTGACCAGAAGCAGCTGCATATGCTGTATAACCAAGCCATCATTTGGGGCAATGGAGTACGCAGCGCTATCTCCTCACACTACCCCCGTGCGATAGCTTAAGTACAAAACTAAGAACACGCCTACTTACCGCCAATAACGTCATACAGTGACTTATATATTTCGCACTGTAGGCGTGTAAGTATACTCACGTCTACGATTACTTGGGCTCTATTTCCCTTACATGACGCTGCACAGAGATAAGTGAGCCCAGTAAACCGAGCAGCACCGATAGTCCCAGCATTGTCAGCAATGCAGAACCGGTTAATCCGGTAATGTTGAAATCCTTCTGATACATAGCGGCAAACGTAGTGATGCTGCTATCCATCCACCATAGTATGATAATAACGGCAAACCATGCCATTAGTCCGCCCAATAGGCCATACCAGAAGCCTGTATATAAGAACGGACGATGGATAAACGCATCTGTTGCGCCAACCAGCTTCATCACTACGATTTCGTCATACTTGTTCAAAATATTCAGACGAATGGTGTTACCAATAATTAGTACAACGGCGATGAAAAGTAGTAACCCTATTAGCGTAACCAAGTCTCTAGCAATATCGATAACGGCATATAGTCGCTCTAACCATTCGATATCCAGTTTGCCAATATCAACTTCACGCTGCTGTCGCAGCTTATCTAGCAGTGCTTTGGCTGCCGTCGGTGACGCGTGTTTTTCGTTTGGCGTTACTAGTACTACATCAGGCAGTGGGTTTTTCTCTAGATAGGCGATGGCATCGCCCAATCCTGACAAGTGCTGAAATTCTTTAAGCGCATCATCCGCTGGAATATAAACAACGCTGTCTATTTCAGACCAGCTGTTTAATCGTGCCACCAGCTGTTGCGAACTTGCCGCGTTGATATTTGGCTTTAAAAACAGAGATATTTCTGAAGCCTGATCCCAGCCTGCTGTAATTTTCTCAGTATTTTTCACCATGATATAAAGCGTACTAGGTAGCGTAATACTCAGGCCTAGTACCCCAATAGTCATTAAAGATGCCAGCGGCTGACGCCACAGCTCTCCAAGACTCGCCAGCGCTTGGCGCACATGGCTGACAAAGAACATCACAATAGATTGAATAAAGCCCACTTTGGCAGAAGACGCCCCTTTTGCACGCCCTTTAAACAAAATACTCATGACCAGGCTCCTTCACTGCTGGCTGAACTTGTGCCATCAAGATCATCAGTAAGGCCATCGGTGATCATTTGACCATTTTTGAGGGTCAGCGTGCGATAACGCATGCGAGCAATCAGCCCTAAATCATGGGTTGCAATAAGTACTGACACGCCCGCTTGATTGAAGTCTTCGAAAAGACGAATAATTTCCATAGAAAGCTTGGGGTCGAGGTTACCGGTCGGTTCGTCTGCCAGCAGTAACGGGGGTTTATTTACTACTGCTCGCGCGATCCCCACTCGCTGCTGCTCACCACCAGACAACGTAATAGGCAGGCAACGCGCTTTATCTCTTAGCCCTACCATTTCAAGCGCAGCTTCTACGCGCTTGCGAATTTCTTTGTGGGTGTAACCCTCAATGACTAGCGGTAACGCCACGTTGTCAAAAACCGACTTGTCCATTAGCAGCTGGTGACTTTGGAAGATCATGCCGATATCGCGGCGTATATAGGCAATATCTCGACGGGTAATGGCGTTAAGGTCGTGGCCATTAATAAGAACGCGCCCTACTGTTGGGCGCTCCATTAGGCTGATAAGTTTAAGTAGCGTGCTTTTTCCTGCGCCAGAATGCCCTGTTAAAAAGGCCATTTCACCCGGCGCAATATGAAAATTCACCTTGCTTAGCGCACGTTGTCCGCCCGGATAAGTTTTGCTTACCTGCTCAAACTTTATCATTATTTTTCCCTACCGCTTTGCTGGTTTTAGCTTTCAGGTGTGTCCATTTCGCTAAACAACGCATCAATAAATTCTTGTCCATCAAACTGGCGTAAATCATCAATACTTTCGCCAACACCTATATACCTTATAGGAATTTTAAACTTATCGGCAATAGAGAATATAACGCCGCCTTTCGCTGTACCGTCTAACTTGGTTAGTGTGATGCCTGTTAAGCCCACGGCTTCGTTAAACAACTTGGCTTGGCTAATGGCGTTTTGCCCTGTACCTGCATCCAATGTAAGCATAACTTCGTGAGGCGCATTCGGATTAATTTTCTTCATTACGCGAACCACTTTCTTAAGCTCTTCCATCAAGTTGTTCTTATTCTGCAGGCGCCCTGCCGTGTCGGCAATAAGGATATCTGTGCCGCGCGATTTTGCTGCTTCTAGTGCATCGTAAAGTACCGATGCACTGTCAGCGCCAGTGTGCTGTGCGATAACCGGAATATCGTTGCGCTCGCCCCATACTTGAAGCTGTTCAACCGCCGCCGCTCTAAAGGTATCACCCGCAGCAAGCATCACTTTCTTACCTTCTTGCTGGAACTGCTTAGCCAGCTTACCAATAGTCGTGGTTTTACCTACGCCATTTACGCCAACCATTAAGATAACGAACGGACCTTCACTGGAATCATGGGCCTGCATCACTTCTGACAGAGGCTGATTCACTTGAGACAACATTCCCGACATTTGCTGCTTCATGATCTCCAGCAAGGCTTCGGCATCTTTTAAATCTTTTCGAGAAGCACTATCGGTTAGGTGATCGATGATTTTTTGCGTAGTATCCATGCCCACGTCAGCGACTAACAGCTGAGTTTCAAGGTCTTCATAGAGCTCATCATCAATGGTTTTGCCTTTAAACAGGCTTACTATGCCGCTACCTAAATTCTCTTTTGTACGAGATAGGCTTTCTTTTAAACGTGCGAATAACGACTTTTTCTCTTTCGGCTTTTCTTCGGCTTTGGCTTTAGCTTGCGCTTCAGCCTCTGCCTTTGCGCGAGCCTCTTCTTCCGCTTGCGCCTTCGCCTGTGCTTCAGCCTCTGCCTTTGCGCGGGCTTCTTCTTCCGCTTGGGCTTTCGCCTGTGCTTCAGCCTCTGCCTTTGCGCGCGCTTCTTCTTCGGCTTTAGCCTTCGCCTGTGCTTCAGCTTCTGCCTTTGCGCGAGCTTCTTCTTCCGCTTGCGCCTTCGCCTGTGCTTCAGCTTCTGTCTTAGCGCGGGCCTCTTCTTCCGCTTGTGCCTTCGCCTTTGCTTCAGCTTCTGCCTTTGCGCGGGCTTCTTCTTCCGCTTGGGCTTTCGCCTGTGCTTCAGCTTCTGCCTTTGCACGCGCTTCTTCTTCAGCTTTAGCCCTCGCCTGCGCTTCAGCTTCTGCCTTTGCGCGAGCTTCTTCTTCCGCTTGGGCTTTCGCCTGTGCTTCAGCTTCTGCCTTTGCACGAGCTTCTTCTTCCGCTTGTGCCTTCGCCTTTGCTTCAGCCTCTGCCTTAGCGCGGGCCTCTTCTTCCGCTTGAGCCTTCGCCTGTGCTTCAGCTTCTGCCTTAGCGCGGGCCTCTTCTTCCGCTTGCGCCTTCGCCTTTGCTTCAGCTTCTGCCTGTAAGCGAGCTTCTTCCGCTTGGGCTTTTTGTTTATCTGCTTTTTTGTTCTTACTGAACCAGCCAAAAAGTTTCGACATCGTTAGGACAAATCCTTATAAATTCTTAGCAATTTCGGCTACACTTGCCGCCTAATGTATGAACGCATGATACCATTGTCAGCCACTATGAAGCGAGTTTCTCGCCCTACTCGGGCACCATCTTCTGCAAAAAAACCTTATTCATCCCAAAAAGGGAAAAAATCAGGGAAAACCCAAAGCACAAATAGTCCTGGGCAAATACGCATTATCGGTGGCCAATGGCGTGGTAGAAAGTTACCCGTACTCAATGCAGAAGGGTTAAGGCCAACTACAGACAGGAACAAAGAAACTTTGTTTAACTGGTTAATGCCTTACATAAACGATGCACGCTGCTTGGATGTATTTGCGGGTTCTGGTGGGCTAGGTTTAGAAGCTCTGTCTCGCTATGCAGCACATTGTGATTTTATAGAGCTGGATAAACAGGCAGCAAGCCAGCTTAAAAGTAATCTTACCTTATTAAAAGCAAATGAACTGGCGTCAGCAACCGTTCATCAAGGGGACGCACTAGGTATTTTAAAAGGCATCAGCCAAGCGCCTTACGATATTATTTTTGTCGATCCGCCTTTTGCGAAATCATTGGTAGCACCTACGCTGGCTGCGCTAGAAGATAACAAACTTGTTCATAGTGGTAGCGTGGTGTATTTAGAGCACGAAAGTGCGCTAACAACGCCCGCTCTCCCCGCCCATTGGCAAATTATTAAAGACAAACAAACTAGCGCGCTGCGCTATATGCTAATTGAGATATGTTGATTGATAACGATTGAAGTGCCTCAATTGAGGAGAGATAAGCCGTGACCTTTAAGTACACGGCTTTTATTGAGCATAAGAGCTAAGGATCTGTTGCTCGTTTTACCTAAGCAAGATCAAGTTGCGTTGTCATTAAAGCTCAAGACCAATATTGGAGATTCCAGCTTCCAAGGCAAGTGCTTTCATTTCATCTGCCGCTTTCGCTGGGTATTTGGCTTGCTCTACATAATCAAGCAATTCGTTTTGTACCTCAACTTCAAACTCCATCAGCGGATGCCCTTTTACAGTCTCGTCATCGGCTTCTTCGCTTTCTAGCAAATAGGCTTCTACGCTGCCTTGCGATAACTTGCTGATGACCACTGCGCCTTGCGGATCGTCGCCTGCCATCAAATTTAGCAAACCAGCTAGACCAATAGCTGCATCAATTGCTGGATAAACGCCATAGTTGTCATGCTCACTGGTATCAGGTGTAGCCACTTCAACTTTCTCAAGCTGTACCGCAATGTTGAATTTGCTCTTGGGTGATTTCAACGTTTCCCACGCCAAATTCAAACAGTTGCGCAATGCGCTTGCATCACCACTTTCCGTTAATTCACAGAAAAGCGTGTAGTTGGGTAGCATACGCTCAAGTAATGCAGCACCGAATGCAACGGCTTTCCAGCCTTCCAAGGCGCGAACGCGCCCAAAGGTATTAAGTTTTTGCTTTGCCATTTAAAGGGCTCCAGTGGCATGCATGAAATATTGGGTAACGCCATCCAGCAACATTTGGATAGCAATCATAACTAGGATCATACCCATTAATCGCTCCATCGCAACTAGACCGCGCTCCCCCAGAATTTTATGGAACACATTTGAAAATAGTAAGATCACTGCGCTTATCGACCATGAAGCCGCAAGCGCAATCGACCAGTCAGCCATTCTGTCTGGCGCTTGGTTGGCAAGAAGAATAAGCGCAGCCAGCGTTGAAGGGCCCGCTATCATAGGAATAGCTAGAGGTACTAGAAAAGGTTCTTCACCTACAGCTAATCCACTGGGGTTGCCAGATGATGGAAAAATCATTTTAAGCGCAATAAGGAACAGAATAATTCCCCCAGCGATACTTACTGTCTCTTGTTCCACGTTCAGAAAATTGAGAACCGATTGGCCACTGAACAAAAAGAGAAACAGGATGCCAAGAGCAAATAATAATTCTCGAATTAGGATGACTTGACGACGCTTTGGTTCTATCGATTTGAGTACCGACATGAACACAGGGAGGTTACCTAAGGGATCCATGATCAAAAAGAGCATGATGGCAGCAGACCAAGTATCCATTTTTTTACTGTCTCCGGTTGTGAGGCTAAGCCCGTTTGCGCGTAAACCATTGAGTATAACTCAAAGTTCTTACAGATGGTCGTTTTAGGCGCGCAATGGTAAACCAAGCTGACTTAGTTAAAAACACCTTTTAAGGCATGATTGTTTTTCATTTATCTAGAGCCTGCAAAAAATACTCGAAAAATAACGAAAGTGCGCTTTACTAAAGCGTAGGGAGAAGTGTTTGTCATTTCTAAGCGGTGTTTTCGCCTTATTCACGGTCAGAATTCAAACAGCCCAATTGGCTTTTTCTACACCTTTTGGATAATGTCTTATCTCCAGAGCTTTTGATGTAATAGTGGGTAACATCATTTTGTTTAACGTTTTGTTCTGCGCATTGTTCGGCGTTGGAACCTGTTAATCCTCAATAAGAACAACCAAAAATAGGAAATATTGCAATGAGTTTGATGACTGTTAAAGAAGTGGCTGCTTTTCTTGGCGTACAAGAAGTGCGCGTAGAGCGCCTTGAGCGTGAAAGCCTTTTGGTTTCGAAAGATAAAGACACCGACGGTAACCCACTTTTCGACAGTGGCGACGTTGAACGCTATAAAACGCTAGCCGAGCGTTTAGGCGGGATCTAATTTACAGAAAAAGGGCGTGATTTTTTGCAAAGTCACGACCTTTTTATTTTTTTGCGCGAAGCGACGTTAGTTCAAGTAACGCTATTCGCTTTGCCTCTACTCATCCACGTGGCACAACGTGCGACGTTTAAAAATAGAGTAGAGTAGCGTTCGACAGCCATTGGAGGCGTCGAACGCTATCTTATTTATGCACTGAAGTCTTTCAGCATTCTCGCAATTGAGCGAATACCTTTCGCTGTTGCCCCTACCGGCATTTCAGATGTTGCCCCGCCATGGTAAGCAGCGGCTAAATCCAAATGTACCCAGCCTTCTGGCTTAACAAAGCGTGATAAGAAGCCCGCAGCGTTTGATGCACCGCCACCACCGCCACCTTTCATTGGGCGACTGTTTGCTGTATCTGCGAACGCCGATGGACAGCGCTCTGCGTGGAAATCTTCAAGTGGTAGCGCCCAAAAACGTTCGTTTTCTGCCTTCGCTGCTTTAAGCATTTGTTCGCGGGCATTATCATCTAACGAGAATACGCCATGGTAGTCAGAACCCAGTGCAACCACTGCAGCACCGGTTAGCGTTGCTGCATCAATAATCAACGGTGCGCCCGTTTCCGTTGCCGCCATAAGGCCATCAGCCAACACTAAACGTCCTTCAGCATCGGTATTAACCACTTCAACGGTTACCCCATTTTTATAGGTAAGCACATCACCTAACTTATAAGCGTGACCGCTAATAAGGTTTTCTGCACAGCACAAAATAAGCTGAATACGCTTTTCACTGCCTTGAGAAATAGATAGCCCTAATGCCCCTGTTACCGTCGCTGCGCCGCCCATGTCACATTTCATATCTAACATGCCTTCGCTTGATTTAATGCTGTAGCCACCGCTGTCGAAGGTGATGCCTTTTCCAACTAGCACGGCATCAACCGGCGCATCCGTATTACCTGTTGGGTTGTAATCAAGTACCAGCATTGCAGGCGGACGTTCACTGCCGCGGCCCACATTATAAATGCCAATCCAGCCCTGCTCTTTAAGATCTTCACCTACCGTCATTGAGTAAGTGACCTTGTCACCACCCAGTGACTTAAGCCACTGTGCTGCTCGGGTTGCTAAGGTTTCAGGGCTTAGATCTTCAGGTGTTTCGTTTACCAGCTGACGGGTAAATAGTAACGCCGCATATTCTTGCTCTAGCGCTTCTTTGTCAGCCGTTTCGGCCCATTTTATTGACGCTGGTTTGCGCGCACGCGTGAAGCTAAGTGCAAAAGCCCACTGCTGCTCTTTGTGCCAATCACCGCTTAGCGTAACTGCTGGCAGGCTTAAGCCATCTAGCTTTCTTGCCGCTTGCTGAATTAAACGCTCATTAAGCTTGTCGTCAGGCAGGTGAATAACTGCACCTGATTCAGTGAAAGAAAGCTTAGCACTCTCGCCCCACACTGCTTCAGCACTGTTTCTAGAAAGGCTAACGGTAAATTCTGCCATCGCGTTTTATTCCTTATTACATCGTTATATTATTGCAAAGCGCTTTTTGCGCTTGCACAAATGTTTGTTACTCTTTGGCGCCTTGTTTACTGCGCTTGTTGTTCGCTAACCACATACGCTTTGTTCGCTAAGCGCATACGCTATACGTGCTCGTTCAAAAGCACACATATCAATTAGCGAAACACACTAACGTGTTTTCACCTACATTCTAAAAAAGGCGTCACATGAAGTTTTCACCTTCCTTATTACGCGGCACCCTTATAAAAAGGTACAAGCGATTTCTTGCCGATGTTGAGTTAGACGACGGCACTATTGTAACTGCACATTGCCCAAATACTGGCGCTATGACTGGCTGCGCTGTTCCTGGATACACTGTCTTTTTAAGTGAGTCCACCAACCCTAATCGAAAACTCAAGTATACATGGGAGCTAGCCCAAACATTTGATGGTCACTTCATCGGCATTAATACGCACAATGCTAATAAACTGGTGGCGGAAGCGCTAGATAACAAGGTGCTAAGCGAATTTTCAGACATCACAGATTGGAAAGCAGAAGTAACACCTCCTACCGCCAATAGCCGGTTCGACTTTGCATTAACCCGAAAAAATGCTGAACATCAAAGTGTTACTGAGTATATGGAAGTTAAATCCGTCACCTTAGCAGATGAAAACAAAGGGTTCTTCCCCGACGCAGTCACTCAACGCGGCGCGAAGCACTGTTTAGAACTTGCTCGTTTATCTGACAGTGGTATAAAAACCAATCTATTATTCTGCGTACAACACACCGCCATCGAAAGTGTACAAGTGGCCGAGCATATTGATCCAACTTATGCAGAAAGCGTAAAGATTGCCGCAAACGCTGGCGTAACGGTTTTGGCGGCAAGCTGTATAATAGACGAACAAAAAATCCTATTAAATCAAACACTCCCTTTGATTTTATAAAAAATAGGTTGATTTTTTTCATTTCGCCTTCATATTTGCGCCTTGTTTTAGTGGGAGAACGCACTAATGCGTTTGCTGGTAGCCAGCGGGCTAAATGAAAAAACACCTGGCTAATTTATGAAAGCAATACACCAGCATAATAATTACATAGACACGATTGATTGCCTGAAGTTGTCGAGTCTGATATAGATATCGGTCCAATCAGGACAAGATGGATGTCGTAGTGTAGGAGATGTGGCAGATGCCAACAGGAAAAGAAACAAAATCCCTAGGACTATTAGCGCTGGCAGGTTTACAGCCGTACGAGCCAAAAGCTGACGAAGAGTACATGGGCGAGCCCCAAATGGAGCACTTCCGTCTATTGCTTAAAGCATGGCGCAACCAACTTCGTGAAGAAGTTGACCGTACAGTAACGCACATGAAGGATGAAGCAGCAAACTTCCCTGATCCTGTAGACCGTGCAGCTCAAGAAGAAGAGTTCAGCCTTGAGTTACGTACACGTGACCGTGAGCGTAAGCTAATAAAGAAAATTGAAAAAACGCTTAAGCGAATTGAAGAAGACGATTTCGGCTTCTGTGACCAGTGTGGTATCGAAATTGGTATTCGTCGCTTAGAAGCTCGTCCTACAGCAGATTTATGTATCGACTGTAAGACCATGGCTGAAATTAAAGAAAAACAACTTCAAGGTTAAGTTACTAGCCTCGATTACGTTGATATAGAAAGCCTCATCCCGAAAAGATGGGGCTTTTTGTTAAGCCTTTATTATGCATAACCACTATGTAGGGCGCTTTGCTCCCTCTCCATCCGGCCAACTTCACTTCGGTTCGATAGTTACCGCTGTTGCCAGCTACCTAGATGCCAAAAGCCATAACGGAAAATGGCTGCTACGTATGGAAGATATAGACGAGCCGCGCTGTATTAAAGGTGTAGATAAAGACATACTCACTACCCTAGAAGCCCACGGCCTGTATTGGGACGGCGACGTCATCTATCAAAGCCAACAACATGCCCGTTATCAAGCGGTTCTCGATGACTTACTTACACAACAAAAAGCCTATTTTTGTACCTGCACACGTAAGCAAATTAAAGCCATGGGCGGTGTTTATAACGGCCACTGTCGAACTGAGCCAGTGCACTCCAACACACAGGATTGTGCAGTTCGTTTAAAAGTAGATACTCAACTTGAAGCCTTTGATGACGTGCTTATGGGCAAAGTTATGCCCTCTAATTCAAGCTCCGATTTAATAGCCGAAGACGTAGTACTGAAACGTCGAGACGGCTTATTTTCGTATAACCTTGTCGTGATTTTAGATGACGTATTTCAGCAAGTTAACCATGTCATTAGAGGGTGTGATTTAATTGATGTCACGCCTTTACAGCGCGCCGTATATCACACGCTGGGCTATTCTACTCCTGAATACGGTCACGTGCCGGTCGCTGCCGTGGCACCAGGCAGAAAACTAAGTAAACAAAACCGTGCAGCGCCAGTTAAAAACGAATCAGCTTTAGATAATCTCGTGCGTGTGATGCACTTTTTAGGCTTTTCCTTTCCAAATGCGTCAGAATTTGGTGATATTGATTCGGCGCTTAAGACGGCTATTTCAATGTGGAATAGGAAAAAAGTAGTGAAAACACCCGAAATTATTGTTCCACAGCATGAATCCACTTATTATAGCGAACCTTTATAGTCTGCGGAGATACCATCATCATTCATCGTGTTTTTAAATCTGTTAAGCGCGCTTTTTCAAAAGAGAGTTCGTCTCCTAACGCTTTAAAGCCAAGGACTATGACCCGTGGAGAACACGGTATATCTCGCGAAGACGTAAGCGCAAATGCATTAAAAGTAATGTATCGCCTTAATGGAGCTGGCTTCGAATCCTATTTGGTAGGAGGCTGTGTACGCGACATTTTGATGGGTCACGAACCAAAAGATTTCGACGTGGTGACGAACGCCACACCTGAACAAATTAAAGGCTTGTTCAGAAATTGCCGCCTTATCGGCAGGCGCTTTCGTTTGGCCCACATTGTGTTTGGCCGTGAAATCATTGAAGTAGCCACGTTCCGCGGGCACCACCAAGAGTCAGACGAAGACGAAAACCTTCCCAAGGGCAAGGCTGTCGCAAAGCGCGACGCTCACGGTCAATTAGTACGCGACAACGTATTTGGCACCATTGAAGAAGATGCTGAACGCCGTGACTTTACCTTTAACGCCATGTATTACAGCGTGGCAGACTTTACGGTAAAAGACTTTGCTAATGGCTTAGCCGCCATAGAAAAACGAGAAGTTGAGCTTATTGGCGACCCGGAAACACGCTACCGTGAAGATCCGGTACGCATGCTACGTGCGGTGCGCTTTGCCGTTAAGCTTGGCATGCGCATTGAAGCAAAAACCGCTGCACCGATAAAATCTCTGGCCAACCTTTTACAGAACATTCCACCAGCGCGCTTGTTTGAAGAAACCCTTAAACTGTTTTTATCGGGTAAGGGAGAAGAAACCTTCTTAATGCTGCACGAATACGGCTTAATCGAGCCTTTGTTCCCTCAGCTAACGCCGTTTTTGAAAGATGAAAACAGCCGTGAAATGCAGTTTGTACGTCGCGTACTTGCCAATACCGACGAGCGCATTAATAGCGACCAGCGTGTTACGCCAGCGTTCCTTTATGCCGCACTACTCTGGTATCCGGTTGAAGAAGAGTCACAACGCTTACAAAGTGAGTCTGGCTTAAATGCTCACGATGCATTTAATATTGCGTCAGGCGAGGTTATCGCACGTCAAACACAACGTATTATGATCCCTAAACGCTTCTCTACCGTGGTTCGGGACATCTGGATTTTACAGCAACGCCTACCTAAGCGCTTTGGCCGTCGCGCTTTCCAATTGCTCACGCACCCTAAATTTAGAGCTGGCTATGACTTTTTACTTGCCCGAGGCCAAATTGAAGGTGGCGATCTATTAGAGCTAGCTCAGTGGTGGACGCACTTCCAGCACGCTGACAACGGTAAGCAGAAAGGCATGCTTAACGCCCTTCGCAAAAGCGAAGGCGGCGCAAAAGGTGTCCCGCGTAAGCGCAAGCGTAAACCAGCGAAGCGAGGTCCTGATGCATAAAGAGCACGTTTACATTGGTGTAGGTAGCAACCTCGGCGATAGCCAAGGAAAAGCCCAGCGCGCGTTTGATGCGATAGGTCAAATCGAAGACACCCGCGTACTTAAAACCTCTTCACTTTATTCTAGTAAACCGATGGGGCCGCAAGACCAACCTGACTATATTAATGCGGTGTGCTTAATTGAGACCTCGTTAAAGCCCCACGGCTTATTGAAGCAGCTGCAACGCATTGAGCTGGAAGAAGGCCGTGAGCGCAAAGGTGAGCGCTGGGGTCCACGCACGTTGGATTTGGATATTTTGTTGTACGGCAGCGAAACTATCGACACCGCAGACTTAATCATTCCCCATTACGGCATGGCAGAGCGCGAGTTCGTTATGGTGCCGCTGTTTGAAATTGCGCCCAATATGGTTATGCACGATGGCAAACCCATCTCGGCATGGGTCGCTAACTGCTCGCTGGATGGACTTCGTCGCCTGCGCTCTTCCAATTAGCGGCAAAATCCGTATAGTTCGCCACACGATACCAACAATATCAATCTGAGACATGTCATGAAGAAAGTAACTGTATCGGGCTTGCTTAAGAAAAAGCAGGCCGGGGAAAAGATCACCTCTTTAACCGCTTACGACGCCAGCTTCGCCAAAATGTTCGACGAACAAGGCGTTGACGCCCTTCTTATCGGCGACTCTTTAGGCATGGTCCTTCAAGGTGAAGACGACACCCTACCGGTAACCATCGATGACATTGCCTACCACACGAAAAGTGTGCGTCGCGGCACTGAACGCGCCTTCGTATTAGCCGATATGCCGTTTATGTCTTACGCCACTCCTGAGCAAACCTACGCCAATGCAGCAAAGCTTATGGCTGCAGGTGCAAGTATGGTTAAGATGGAAGGTGGAAGCTGGTTGTGCGACACCATCAAAGGCTTAAACCTGCGCGGCGTCCCTGTGTGTGGCCATTTAGGCTTAACGCCTCAGTCAGTGCACGTTTTCGGTGGTTTTAAAGTACAAGGCCGCGAAGCGAGCCAAGCTGAAAAACTGCTTAGCGAAGCGAAAGCGTTGGAAGAAGCCGGTATTCAGTTATTAGTGCTAGAGTGCGTGCCTTCATCGCTAGGCAAAGCAGTTAGTGAAGCCCTAACCATACCGGTAATCGGTATAGGCGCAGGCAAAGATACTGACGGTCAAATTCTGGTGATGCACGACATGTTTGGCATCAGCGCAAACTATATGCCGAAGTTTTCAAAGAACTACCTTGTAGAAACCGGCGATATGCGCAAAGCCGTATCAAAATATATTGAAGATGTGCAAAGCGGTGCGTTCCCATCGGCTGAACACAGCTTCGAGTAATGAGGTAAATTATGAAGGTGGTTGATAGTATTTCAGCATTACGCAGCACGGTGAACGCATGGCGACGTAATGGTGAAACCGTAGGTTTTGTACCCACTATGGGCAACCTGCACGATGGTCATCTCAAACTAGTTAAAAAAGCGAAAGCGCACAACGACAAAGTGGTGGTTAGCATTTTTGTTAACCCCATGCAGTTTGGCGCGAACGAAGATTTAGACGCCTATCCACGCACTATCGAAGAAGATAAAGCTAAGCTTATTTCTGTGGGTGCAGACGCGGTGTTTTTACCTAGCGTAGCGGAAATGTATCCGGCAGGTCTGGATGCGCAGACGTTCGTTGAAGTGCCCGGCATTTCAGGCTCGCACTGTGGCGCCAGTCGCCCTGGCCATTTTCGCGGCGTCGCTACCGTGGTGACCAAGCTTTTCAACATGGTACAGCCCGACGATGCGTTTTTTGGTGAAAAAGACTTCCAGCAGCTACAAGTTATTCGCGCGTTAGCTCGCGATTTATCAATGGCAGTGAAGGTTCACGGTGTGCCTACTGAGCGCGAAACGTCAGGCCTAGCAATGAGCTCTAGAAATGGTTATCTCACAGACACTGAAAAAGCGACGGCGAGTGCTATTTTTGCAGAAATGCAGCGCTTAAAAGCGGGCATAGAAAGTGGTAACACCGACTTTGTTCAGCTTGAAAATGCCATGGTCAGTAACCTTGAAGCAAAAGGCTTTAAGAAAGACTACTGTCAGGTAGTTAACGCCGCCACCTTTGAACCAGCTAACGATAGCGACAAAGAATTAGTTCTACTTGTTGCTATGTTTATGGGCAAGACGCGCTTAATTGATAATATGCAAATTACGCGAGATTAAGCGTAATACCAATCCTCGCGGATAATCTCGAACTACAAAAGAAAACGCCCGATGCAATGCTCTTAAACAGGGCCTGCATCGGGCGTTTTTTTATTTGTTGCTGCTGAAGTCTTTAAGACGCAACGGTTTCTGTTTCGCGAACAAAATCCATTAGCTCTTTCCATGCCTGTGTCTCTTTCGCAATTAAGTGCTGTTCAGCTAAAATCGCGGCCAAATCGTTATGGCTGGTAAGCGGATTCGCTAACACCACGCGAAATACAGTAATGCACTGGGAAGGATAATCCGGCGCTTCCAGGCGAGTACGAGACACAAAAGACTTACCTGCTTCACGCTGCTGCTTTTGTACCGCAACAACAAGGGCGTCAACCTTCTCATTAATAGCGTTGCGGGTTTTAGCATTCACATGCTTTAGCTTTTCCTGCACTTCAGCGGGACAAACGCGATAGGTCAACAGTGATAGAATAGGTGTGGTCGTCAATTCAAAGTCTTGGGCTTTATCAATCATCTGCGCAAAGTCTTTGGCTTTATCAATGCTGCGATCAATAAGTAGCTCGTACCCTTTGCGACCGAATATATGCAGCGCCGAGTACACCATCATGGCCATACCGTTTCGGGAGCCTTCCAGCGTGGTAGCACCTAAGTCTTTAGAGCCTGCACGCAAAATATATTGGGCGTGATGTCTTACCGCATTGGCATTTTGTGGGTCTTTGAAAAGCGCCATTCCTGCGCCCATTGGCACGTACATTTGCTTATGTGCATCAATAGTCACTGAGTCTGCGCGTTCAATACCTTTTAGTCTGTCGCGATAGCGCGCCGAGAACAGCGTAGCGCCGCCCCAGGCTGCGTCTACATGGAACCAGCAGCCTAACTCTTTGGCTACGTCAGCAAGCTCGTCTAGCGGGTCTACGTGCCCTGTTTCGGTGGTACCGCCTACCCCAACGATAGCAAGAAGCTTATTGCCTTCCTCTTGATAACGTTTACCAATGCGAAGGGCTTTTGCTGGGTCTAGGGTTTGCTTTGGCGCGGGCACAGTTAATAATTGTTCGCGACCTAACCCCAATACATCCACAGCCTTTGACAGCGAGTAGTGCCCACGTTTACTGCACATCACGCCTAAATTGTTAATGTCGTAGTGACGATAGGCAGCGGCAAGACCTGCTTTTGCCACGCCAGAAAACCCTTTTTGTGGGCCTAGTAATTTGTTGCGAGCCACCCATAAGGCAGTGATGTTGGCAATGGTTCCGCCAGAGCAAAATGCCCCCAAAGAATGGGCCGCACTGTGTAGATGGTTGTCGTAAAAGCTTTGAGGCTGATCGTACACAAGGTTGTGCATCATACCCAATACTTGACGTTCTAGCGGCGTGAAAGCTTTAGACGTTTCTATTTTAACCAAGTTCTGGTTAAGCCCGACCATTAACTTAGAAAGCGGCAGGTGAAAATAGGGCAACGCTGAGGTCATGTGACCAATAAAGGTAGGCGAGTAAGTATTAACTGAATGCGCAACAAGCTTATCTAACAAGCTTTCAGCATGAGTAGACACAAACTCGGGTGACTCAGGCACCTTGGAGTCTGAAAAGTCTTTTTCAATTTCTTCTAACGACGTCTTTTTTGTCACTACGTGCTGCGACAAAAAATCTAAGATATTGTCAGATAAATGCTGCTCTATTTGAGCCAGCTTTGAGTCTTTGTGTTCAGGCTTGGTAAAGACCCTAAACAGGTGCTCTAAACTAACTTGCGCTTCACCCACTCAACACACCTCATACTTAAAACAATCACACATTTCGCTTACATTTATTGGGCGAAATCAACAGGCGGTTTTGTAGGACACCGGCCTGACACTTACTTTTCCTTTTAGCCAACTAGCATTCGACACAATTACTTTGTGACTGGTGCAGCTATTTATCCAACATATCCCTTAACGGTACATCGGCTGGGCTAATGCGCGTTGACGCGGTCCATTCGTTGCCAAACCTGAAAACTTATCACAATACTTTCAGGGTGTCGCACTTTACATCAGATTGCAATGCTCGCCAAGGGTTAGCGCACGGCATTTAAGCGACTATTAACGTTTTATTACATGTAAAAAACTTATGAAGCGGTTAACTCTGCACACGTATTTAAACGAATTCCCCCGAATTTTGTACCGCAAATTTTATCAGTCTCTACTATATTTAATTTATGAATAGTACCAACACGGGTCTCTCGTATTGGTTTTCCATCTTCTAATTGCGAGCCTAAGTAGCCATTGAACTCACATTCAAGCATTCATCGCTGCGATAAAGTACTGCTTCAAAGCAAGGGGGTCTGTTTATGCCCATTCGTGAAATTTCCGAGGATTTCTCTATCGATGATATCGTGCCTTATTTTCAACCCATCGTTGACTTACAAAGCCAAGGAGTATGGCGCTACGAGTGCCTGGCACGCTTGATAACCCGAGGTGATAAGACTTTTTTACCTAGCGAATTTCTCTACCTTATAGAGCGCGAACAACACGTAAATACGCTTGCAGCGAGCATGTTTGTGCAATGTGCCAGCTATTTTCACGACGTTAATATCCCTTGGAACATCAATATAACTGCCAATGACCTTCACAATGTAGAGCTTACTAATACCCTCATCACCCATTTAGCAAGCTATCCCACGCCGGAGCGTGTAAGTATAGAAGTGAGTGCTTCTACTGCCCTATCCAATCCGAAAAGCCTTACCGCATTTATCGAAAAAAGCATGCATGTGGGGCTGGGCGTTTTCATCGATAACGTTGGATCATGCCCAGGTAACATACGAGCGCTTATGAACTTGCCGGTTCGGGGGATTAAGCTCGCTGGCGGGCTAATTAAACACTATGACGAACAAGAGGCAGTGAGGGAATATGTAGACTATCTGCTGTCGCTATGTGAACGCCATGGAGTAAGCACTATTGCGGAGCACGTAGAAGACGAGGCGCATCTAGAACGCGTAAAACGCCTGCCCATTCGTTATGCACAGGGATATGTGTTTAGTCCGCCCATGGCGAATGTGAGAAGTGCCACTGCGCGCCATTAACAAGCGAATTATACAAATTTGAATAACAAACGGGGCGAGCTTTTCATCTCACCCCACTTTTACAGCTTTCAGTATTTCTTGCTGCTATAGCAGACTCAGCCTTCTTCGCTACGGCAGTTAAGCTGCCAGCACGATTGACCGCTCCCTCGGTACTTTCGCTCAAACGGCGTCATGTGATCATCGCCAGTAACTTCAGATAAATCAGATACCATGCCGTAATGTTTAGCCGCTTGCGCAAATTCCATTAGATAAATAAGCCAGTTGCTACGCACTTCAATATTTGGAGTGATCGCCATCAGGTCCACCATGGCCGCACTACCGTGCCAGCGCTTTTGAACCTGCGTCTTTTTAGGATAGGGGTTGGGATACAGCAGAAAGTGCTGAGTCACGTTCCAACTAGACTGCTTTACTAAGCGCCAAAAGTCGTTCACATCGGCACGAATGACCCGATAGTTATCTTGCTGTGCACTGTAATACTCGTGTTTATCCACCCGCAGCGCCGACTTATCGATACCGATAACACGCGCATCGGGGTTTGCTCTTGCAATATTCGCCGTACTTTCGCCAACGCCGCAGCATGAATCTAAAATGATCTCGCCGCTAAAGCCATCAAGCCACGCGCTGACATCATCAAACGCGGCTTGTGTATGGTCGCTAATCGGTCGCTTATTTTCACTCGCTTGGTACTTTTTCACTAAGTCGTCTAACTTATCGTGAATACCTACCTGCGATGTTGTGATTTCTCTAGAATTACCGCTGGCCATTAGCTACGAATACCTTTACCCGTTTTAAGTAGGTAGTACGCCACACCAAATAGCAGTGCATTAAAGCCCACTAACAAGGCAAGCGACAAGGTTACATTTACGTCAGAGACCCCCAAGAAGCCATAACGAAACCCGTTCACCATATAGACAACAGGGTTCGCCTTACTCACCCACTGCCAGAATTCAGGCAATAGGGTAAGTGAATAAAACACACCACCTAAGTAAGTTAACGGTGTTAATACAAACGTTGGAACCACGCTAATATCATCAAAGGTCTTCGCAAATACCGCATTAATTAAACCCGCAGTCGCAAACAAGGTAGAAGTGAGTAACAACGTGAGCGCAATAATGCCCAAATTGTGTATTTGAACATCAACGAAAAACAGCGACACTAAGGTAACGATAATACCTATCAGTATGGCGCGGGCCACGCCGCCGCCCACATACCCGAGAATGATGACCGAAGTGGGTACTGGTGACACCAACAGCTCTTCAATATTGCGCTGAAATTTAGCACTAAAAAATGAAGAGGACACGTTGGCGTAGGAGTTTGTGATCACCGACATCATAATAAGGCCGGGCACAATAAACTCCATGTAAGTAAAGCCGCCCATTTCGCCAATACGGTTGCCGATGAGGCTACCGAATATCACGAAGTACAAACTCATTGTAATAGCTGGCGGCACAAGGGTTTGTACCCATATGCGCAAAAAGCGCGTGCATTCTTTTATCCAAATAGTGGTTAGCGCCACATAGTTTTGCTTAAACCAACCCACGTTTTCTTCTGTGTTCATTTGTGTACTTTCAGTTTTCATGTTTTTCACCTTTACCTGCTGTGGGTTTAGCCAGCTTGCTTCGCTGATTCAACTAAACGCACAAATAGCTCTTCAAGGCGGTTTGATTTATTGCGCATGCTCATTACTTGAATACCCTTTTCACTTAGCTGGGTGAAAACCGGGTTCAATCCTTCCGTTTTCTCAACATCAACTTCAAGGGTATGGTCGTCAATCAAACGGTGTTCAAAGCCCGTTAGTAGGTCATCTGTCGTCGTCATGCCCTCTGGAATTTTGATATCCAACACAAAGGTTTCTAGGCTTAATTTAGACAATAAAGCTTTCATGCTGGTGTTCTCGACAATGGTGCCCTTGTTAATAATGGCGATATTGCGACACAGCATTTCTGCTTCTTCAAGATAGTGGGTAGTGAGGATAATCGTGATCCCCTGACGATTAATCTCTTCTAAGAAGCCCCACATTGAGCGGCGAATTTCAATATCTACGCCCGCGGTTGGCTCATCTAAAATAAGCAATTTCGGCTCATGCATGAGTGCTCGAGCAATCATCAGTCTTCGCTTCATACCACCCGATAGCTCACGCGCGCGGGCATCGCGTTTTTCCCACAGGTCAAGCTGGGCAAGGTATTTTTTAGCGCGCTCTTTCGCAATACTGCGCGGCACACCGTAGTAACCTGCCTGATTCAATACAATTTGCAGTACAGTTTCAAACTGGTTGAAATTGAACTCTTGTGGCACCAGCCCAATGCAGGCTTTGGCTTGCTCTTTTTGCGTTGTGAGGTCATAACCAAACACCGACACACTGCCATTGGTTTGGTTTACAAGTGAACTGATAATACCAATAGTGGTAGATTTACCCGCCCCATTTGGGCCAAGTAATGCAAAGAAGTCTCCTTCTTGTACTGTAAGGTCGACGCCTTTTAGTGCCTGTACGCCACCTTTGTAGGTTTTGGTTAACCCTTTAATGTCCAACGCTTTCATGATTTGCCCGTAGTGAGAGTGTGATCACTAAGACGTATTGACCTTTGATGCAAACCAAAGGTCAGCACGCCCTAATTAACTTTAGTGAGATGCAGTTATCTGTCGCTAACAACTTACAACCAACGAAGTGTAACCTAGTTCATGCTATTAAATGAATACACTCGCGTTTAGTGGTTGCTTTAAACAGTTTAAGCTTTCGTCTTCTAAATGAGAGCGAAAACGCCTTTTTTCAACCCCAATAAAAAAGCGCCGCGTACCGTTGGGGTAGTACGCAGCGCAAAGGGTAGCTTAATACCAGTCTGAATAGATAATTAAGACTTTTACGTAGAAGTTCAGCCTTACCGCTTCCACGGCACTGTTTCCCCTCTCCTAGTCTTTGAAGAGGCTTCTACAGTGCAATCCGCCTATCTTGCTTGGCACTTAAAAAAAAGCAGTGCGCTAAACTCGACGGACAAATACTATTAAACCCGTTATTCATGGCAAAAAAAGCGCGTAATTGTGGAAATGTGGTGGTGATTTAGCTTTCCTATAGATTTAGCACGTGAAACTGCACGCCAAGCGTTTTGTTAATCCACGCTTCGGGACGTTGTGTGGGGCTGCCGCCAAAGATAAAGTTCACGATAAGCCCCTCAAATATGGCGTAAATGAGGCAGGCTTGAGGATTTTATGCCGAACTTAGGCAATAGCTGTCATTCATAGGTATAGTGTGCGCTCTATCAGAATTATATTTGCGGGTTAATGTATGCCAAAGACAATTGCATTAGTGGAAGATGACGCGGCCATTCGCGAAAATTACATTATGGCGCTTAAAGCGCAGGGCTATAGCGTGAATGCCTATGAGGACAGGCCTTCTGCTGCTGAAGCGTTTAACCACACCTTACCCGACTTAGCCATTATCGATATTGGTTTGAAAGATGAAATTGAGGGGGGCTTTATGCTGTGTCAGCAACTGCGAGGCCTATCACAAACCCTACCTATCATCTTTTTTACTGCACGAGATAACGACGTAGATACTATCAGCGGCCTTAGAATGGGCGCGGACGACTACCTGACTAAAGATATTAGCATGGCTCATCTGCTAGCACGCATTGCAGCCTTGTTCAGGCGTACAGACTTACTTGCTGCCCCCACAGAACAAAAAGATGAGCTAAAAGTGGGCGACTTAAAAGTAGACGTGTCGAGAATGACGGTAAGCTGGCAGAACCAGCCCGTTTTGTTAACGGTAACAGAGTTTTGGATGCTGCATGCGCTTATTAAGCGCCCTGGCCATGTGAAAAGCCGCCAACAGCTCATGGATGAGTCCAGAATGGTGGTAGATGACACCACTATTACTTCGCATATCAAACGTATGCGTAAAAAATTTGTGCAGCTTGACCCAAACTTCGATCATATCGACACCGTATACGGCATGGGATATCGCTGGCAGCTGTAGCGGGCTTTCGACTAAAACTGCGTTTCGTCTGATTAAAAGATAAGGGCAACCGACTAAAAACATGGGATTTCGCTTTTCAATACGCCTTCAGCTTATGGTGCTGTCGCTGTTCTTATTCACCATACCCTACTTAGGTTATAACTATGTGTGGGAGCTTGAGCAGTATCTGCGAAACGGTCAAGAACAAACCATGATTGGCACGGCACGAGCTGTTGCCACTGCCCTTCACGAGCGTCCCGCTTTATTTGATAGCCAATCGGCGTATCTTCAAGACGTGCGCCCTGGAACAGATCTTTACGCGCCACCTATCCCGTCCCCCATTCGACTGGATGGCGAACTTAACGACTGGCAGCAAGTCAGCGAGTTAATGAGTGAGTATGGCAGTGGCGAAGTTATTGAGTACTACAATGGCTACGCGGGAGAACCTACCAGCTTATCGTTCAAGCATATGGTGGGGCGCTACGGTCAATTTCTGTATGCCATGTTTGAAGTCAGTGATGACGTACTGCTGTGGCGGCAACCCAATAGTTTAAGCGTGGAGACTGGCGACCACTTACTTGTGGGCATGGAAACTCCACAGGGAGAATTAGCAAGGTATGTTGTCGCCCCTTATGAAAGTGGCTGGGTAAATGCGTACAAGCTGGCAGAAAACACAACGACAACTCGGGCGGTAGAGAACGCGCTCTCTATTCAAGGCCGATGGCAAGAGACTGCCACGGGCTACAACATTGAACTGCGCTTTCCGCTATCAATGACCACAGGCGGCTTAGCATTTTCAATTGTCGATGTGGACGACAGGGCAAGTCGATTGAAGCAGTACGCGTTAGGTACGGCGAATACAAAAGAGCTCGCTGAATTAGGTACTGTTATCACTCCTTCCCCTGAAATTGAGCGCATTCTGGCAGGTTTAAAATATGCCGATTCACGGGTTTGGGTTGTAGATAAGCACAAGCGGGTACTCGCCCGCGCTGGTGACATTCAATCGGCCACAGGCATTGAAGTAGATGAAAAAGAAACCTCTTCAAATACAATTTGGCACTGGCTTGAGAGTGAGTGGTTACTTCCACTTTATTATCAGATTCTTACGCGGCCACCTGCCGACTTTATTGACGAGCTAGACGATGCTTATGCATTGGTAGGGCAGGATTTAGGCACGGCGCTGAATGGCCAACCCGATTCACTATGGCGTTTGTCACCCGATAACAAAGCCATAGTACTTTCCGCTGCCTACCCTATTTTTATTGAAGGCAACGTAATGGGTGCGGTTATTGTAGAGCAAACCACTAACGGTATTCGTACGTTGCGGAACCGGGCGTTGGAACAGCTCTTTCACGTGATTTTAGCAGTGATGACCATAGGTACATTAGGGCTACTGCTGTTCGCTACGCGAATTTCAAACCGCATTCGCTCCCTTCGCGATAACACCGAAGCGGTGATAGATGATAATGGCAAAATCATTGCCACCCTGCCAGTATCAAATCAGCGTGATGAAATTGGTGATTTATCCCGTTCATTTGCGGATGTGCTTTCGCGGTTACAGCAGTACAACTCCTATTTAGAAAACATGGCATCTCGCTTGTCTCACGAACTTAGAACGCCCATTGCCGTGGTAAAATCGTCGCTGGATATGCTGACTCAGGTGAATGACGCCGACCAACAAGCCGTTTTTGTTGAGAGGGCGCAATCAGGGGTGAACCGCCTAAGTACAATATTAAACAGTATGAGTGAAGCCACCCGATTAGAGCAGGCCATTCAACAAGAAGATTTAGAACCATTCGACTTAGTTAAGGTGATATCTGGGTGTATTGCTGGTTATGAACATGCCTATAGCCATCGACGCTTTAGTTTTACCCACAATGCTGATACTGCGCGCATACTTGGTTCCCCTGAACTTACGGCTCAAATGTTCGATAAAGTTATCGCTAACGCCGTAGATTTCAGTGAAAAAGAAAGTGAAATCCAAGTCAGTATTACGGTTAAGGACAAGCAAGCTGAGTTAACCATTAGTAATACCGGGCCGCTTCTTCCTGAAGGAATGAGGTCTCAGTTGCTTCAGTCTATGGTGTCGGTGAGAAAAGAAAACGATGTGCAAAATGCCTCTTCACCGCACTTGGGACTAGGACTTTACATTGCCAACATCATAATGACCTTCCACAAAGGTCAGTTATCTTTATTCAATCGGAAGGATAGTACAGGTGTAGTCGTCAGCGCGCGCTTTCCTTTGATGTAAATGAATGAAAAAAACGTCCAACTCGGTCTATAGTTAAAGTCTAATAAACTTTACTACATAGATAGCGAAAGCCGAGCACATACCTTATACCAGTCCACATAGGTTATTATCTATATGGATTGGTATTAAATAGGCTATACGTAGTCATATGCTTTCGTGTCAACAAAGGACGCATAGCGCTTTGCCTTTCTGTCAAAGGCTAAAGCCATTATAAAGAATGAATTACAATGCATAAAAACAACACGTTATTGATTAAATCCATGTCATTTGCGCTTTCTATTTTCTTTACTTCTCATCGAAGGGCGAGCACGTTCAACATAACTAGTTTTATCACAGGTACATTCACATCGAGCGCTCTCTTACTAGCCGGCGCTCCCCTTTCATGGGCACATGCCGCTGAGACATCCTTATCAGCAACGCCAACCATTTCGATATACGTTAGCGACGCCAATGGGGAGCCTGTGAAAGATATGGTGTTAACCCTAACGCCTAACTTTACGCTTGCATCAACGCCACAGCGTGAAGAAGAGCCCGCCATAATGAATCAAATCGATAAACAATTTGCGCCTCACGTGCTTGTTGTTCAATCAGGCACAGATATTTCGTTTCCAAACGCAGATAATCTTTTTCATCACGTGTATTCTTTTTCGCCTACAAAACAGTTTGAGCTAAAACTCTATAAAGAGTTTACCGCTGAACCGCTTCGCTTTGAGCAAGCTGGTATTGTAGATATTGGCTGCAATATTCACGACTGGATGCTGGGCTATATTGTGGTAACCGACAGTCCATTTTTCGCAAAAACCGATGAAGAAGGCGTAATGAATGTTTCACTTCCGGTAGGCGAGTACAGTGTTATGACCTGGCACCCGCAGCAACCTGATGTGAAACTATTTAACAGCGCAACATTGCATATCACCAACTCACAAGAATACAAATTTGTTCTTGATGCAGTTTTCAGTGACGATGACTTCGACGAAGGATTTGGCGATTATTAATGCGTAATGTCTTTGCCTTAACCGTCTGTTTGCTTTGCACGAGTTTAACACTTCAGGTTCACGGAGAAACCAAGGCCCTAGTAAGAACAAGCTTTGTGGCAAAAGATGATTCGCGGAGCTTTCAGCAAATGGGGGCCGGTCATCAGCGTTATGAAAGTAACGGTATACAGCTCTCTCATGCTGTAGTAATAGCTGACTTTATGTTAGCGGATAGTTGGTCGGCAGTTGGCGTCATCAATGGTTATAGCGATGGGGAACAAAAGGTTGGATTTTCCGAGCTTTATTTAAAATATCGCCCGTTAGTCGCATCCAGCATAAAGCCTGAAGTAAAAATAGGGGCATTTTTTCCCGCTCTCTCAGCGGAAAATACCGACGCGGGTTGGTTATCGCCTCATTTTCTGAGTAACTCAGCAATTAATAGTTGGGTGGGTGAAGAACTAAGAACGGGCGGCATCGAAGTAAGTCTACGACAAAATGGCAGGCAAATAAGAAGCCACTGGTCATGGAAAGTATTAGGCAGCGTATTCAAAGGTAACGATTCCACCGGCACTCTGCTTTCTTGGCGAGGGTTTGCCCTTCACGACAGGCAGTCCGTTTATAATGATCGCGTAAACTTCCTCCCCATTCCCGGCGTCGTCGATGAAGATAAGTTAAACGCACCGGCATGGACTGAACCCTTCAGGGAAATTGACAATCGGTTTGGGTACTACGTAGGAGCTCACTTAGCCTATGCTAGAAAGGCCGAGTTGCGTTATTACTATTACGACAATAATGCAGACCCGAACATTGTTGACCCAGACCGCATTTATGCCTGGCATACGCGCTTTCATTCATTAACACTGCGATATTTACCACGACCTGAGTTAACGGTGTTTTCTCAAGTGCTACTAGGTGACACTTTGATGGGGGAGCATATCGTAGACAACGATTTTTCCAGTGCGTATATCGGTGCGGCATACAACCTAAAGCAATTAGGCTGGGAAGATTTAACTTTAGCCATGCGTGGGGACTGGTATCAGGTGGTAGATAAAGATGATGTTATGTATGACCCGAATGGAAGCAGAGGTAACGCCTTTACCGTTAGCGTAAGGTACGACATTACCGCTTATTTATCCGTTAGCACAGAATGGCAATTAAATTCAGGGCATCAGGAGAATTTGCGTTTTTTCCAATCCGACGAGGACTATAGAGAGCAACTATTTCAACTGGCATTCACTGTAACTCTGTAGCGACGCGACTGTTGTTCAGTCCTACCCTTTCGCCACTTCAATTAAATCAAATTTTGTTTCGCTGTCACCTTTCACCATCACCTGACACTGTCCCCAAGAACTTGGAATTTGCCAAACATGCGCTTCGGCAACCGTGAATTTTTCTCGATGAGTATCACAACGGACTTCAACGGTATCAAGTTCGCCTTGGATGTTGCCAAAAGCAAACTTACTTCGCACAAGAGTGTGGAACCAATTCCCATCACTTCCTATCGTTACGGGCACGGTTAAGTTTTGCTCAGATGCAATAGATTCTTCAATCTGACTAATTAGCGGCGCGATCTCGCCAATACGCGTTTCTTGCGCTTCCATGTCTTGAAGTGTGGTGTAGGATTTTAATGCTTCTGCATAATATCCGCGCTGAGCATCGAGTATGATTTTTCTTTGAAGGGCGTATGCCACATAATCTTCATCAAACACCATGTTATTGAAGCGCTTACTACCGTTGCTGGCAAGTAATCGCGTTAGGCTTTGCGCTTCCCTCTCTACGTCGCCTTGTTTGCTCGCTATATGAGACTCCAAGTTTAGCAACCACGTATTTTCATAGCGGTTTAGCGTATCCCAAGCTAGAAGCTCTTTAAGTGCTTCATCAGCCGCGTCAACATCACCCGCATTAAAGCGCTCGTCTGCGTCTTTATAAGCTTTAATAAATTTGCGTGTGGCACCGCTTTTTCCGCTTATAGCGAAATCCATTTGGACTGCTTGATGACACTGCTGGGTAGGTTCGCCATCTTTGATCGCGGGGTTATACTGCCATTTTTTAACCGCTGACAGTGCACTGCGTTTGAAAGAAGGGCTTCCAAAGAAGTCTTCTACAACAGGGTCTTTCACTCTGCCTTCTTCGTCGATAACGTAGCTTAGCCTAACCCAACCTTCTCGGCCTTTTCTAATGGCTTGAGATGGGTATTTAGGATCGACACGTTTCAAAGGCGTCGCTGGTGTAAATGCGCTTATGCGCTCTACTTCATCAGCTTTCGATTCAGCGAGCGCTTTTTCTTCAAGATCATCACATGGGATACTCAGTTCCTGTGCAGCTGCACTTGCCGTGAAACCTGTAGCGAGCAAAGCCGCTAAAACGAGCGACGGTTGGATTCGCTTAACAATGCCTTCCTGGGCTGAATATTCTGTTCTTACTGCTTTTTTCCATAAATCCTGTTTCATATTCATCATCCTTAATAATGGCTAAACATTACGAGCGAATTAGCGCTAATTCTACTTTTTAGACGAACTCTCAAGCGACGCATCGGGTACGTTTTTGATCATCATTTGTTCTTTGCGTTTCATCATCATCTTGGCAAGCCTACGCATGCTCACCGTGGTGTCTTTTTCATCTACGATATCGACACCTAACAAGCGTTCGAGCAGGTCTTCTAGCGTAAGCACCCCTTCTAAACCGCCGTACTCGTCAACCACTAGTAACATATGCACGTGCTTATTGATGAAGTGCTCGAAGGTGACTGACAGCGGCATAGTGTTTAACACGGTAACCATATCTTTTGCGTATTCAGAAAGCGGCTTATCAGTGTTACCTCTGGCTTGTGCCACCAATAAATCAGAACGCATAACAAAGCCGGTAATGTTTTCTGAGTCGCTGTCTTCAAACACAGGGATACGAGAAAATTCTATATTGGCGTGTTTGTGGAAAAAGCCTTCTACCGTCATCGACTCCGACACTTTAAATAGCGCCGTGCGGTGGGTAATCGCATCTTTCACTTTCAGCTCGTGCAAACTTAACAAGCTTTGCAGAAACGCCGCTTCGTGATTCGCTAGCTGACCTTCTTGCCCCGACAACTCTGCCATGGCGTGTAGCTCACTGCGGCTTAACCCGCGAAGTGGACTGTCTTCTTTAAAGCCTTTCGTCATTAGCTCAGACATTTTAACGAACGGCATAAGTACAATTGAAAGGTATTTAAGGAAATATGCGGTTACTGGCGCTAGTGTTCGCCAATAGGTTGCACCAAGTGTTTTAGGGATAATCTCAGAAAAAATAAGAATAAGGAGTGTAAGGACTGCTGAAATAACGCCTAGATAGGCGTCACCAAATACTGCTGCCGCTTGCGCACCTGCCCCGGCAGCCCCCATAGTATGAGCAATAGTGTTCAGCGTTAATATTGCTGATAAAGGCGTATTTATATTATCGGTTTGCTTACGTAGTAGCGCACCACTGGCTTTGCCCTCTTTCTCTAACACAGAGATATAAGCGGACGAAACACTCAGAATCACAGCCTCTGCAATGGAGCACAAAAAAGAAAAGCCCAGTGCAATGAAGACGTACACAATAAGTAAAAGCATGTAGTTATTCCAAGCGTCCTTGTAGGTTTAAACGCGTTTTAATTTTAATAAGTTGAACGACTATTATGGATAATAGAGCGGGATATACAAGCGCTCTATGAATATCATTTGAGCGCTTTATTATGAAAGGCATCCGCTGGGCTACTGTTAGCCGCAGCACGCCGAATGTTGCTCTTGGTTATGACGGTGTTGCTGCAGCTTTTTCAGACCCAGCCTTAACATTAACCCCGCCAATAAAATCGCGCATAGCCCATAAATCACCTGAACGTCTGCACCGTGCTCATGAACATGGCTTTGCGTTTTGATCATAGAGGCTAACGAAAACGAAGATACTAGGTAGTTCAGTGCGTAACCAAAACCAATACTCGCAGAGATAACACTGAAAAGGTAAAGCACTAACGTTCGCGTGCCCATTTCTTGTTTGATCATTCCCATCGTTGATACGTTAGTGGCAGGCCCCGCCATTAAAAACACTAAAACAGCACCGGGCGATAGCCCCGCCGCAAGAAACCCAACCGCGAG
The DNA here is from genome assembly GCF_054960505.1 of Alteromonas sp. G4i13. Taxonomy (NCBI): domain Bacteria; kingdom Pseudomonadati; phylum Pseudomonadota; class Gammaproteobacteria; order Alteromonadales; family Alteromonadaceae; genus Alteromonas; species Alteromonas sp. G4i13. The sequence goes on from NZ_JBHNYX010000007.1 coordinate 134,481, forward strand.
TGGCGTTGATGCTGTAGCACATATATACATAGGAATGCCGATTAGCGCCATAACTAGCATGGCGACCACGCCATCACCCCATTGCGTTAAAAAGTCGGTGGGTACCCACGTTTTAATTGCCGCCGCAAGTGCTAATCCAATTAATAACCATATCACAATGTCTTCAAGTAACTTGCCACTGGCATATGAAAGCACGCTTGTGATTTTCGAAGGCGAAGACTCGTGTGTGGGCTTGTCTGTGCTTTCGTGGTTATGAGCATGTGTTTTTTCGCTTGCACAACAGGACGTGCTGGCCTGTATTTGCGGCTCTGGTTTAGGTGCTTGCTTTGAACCACAGCACGATGACTGCGTCGCCTCAGATTGTCGTTGTTGAGCCTCTTCTGCTTCTGCGAAAAAACGCACCATCAATCCAGCATAAATAGCGCTTGTAATGGCCGCGATGGGTCTAACAATGGCATACAACGGTCCAAGCAATGCGTAGGACACAGAAACACTGTCTACGCCAGTCTCGGGCGTAGACACTAAAAACGAGATAGTGGAAGATTTAGATGCACCGCTACGCCTAAGCCCAAGTGCCGCTGGGATAACGCCGCAAGAGCACAGAGGTAAAGGCGCACCAATAACCGCGGCCTTTGTAATTGAGCCAAACGATGGGCTGCCCATGTGCTTTTCTAAAAACGAAACGGGTACCAATTCGTGCATGATACCCGCCACCAGCAAACCGAGAAGTAACCATGGCGCGGATTCAACGAAAAGTGCTAGGAAATTTTGTCCAAGTAAAATGATATCTGACACAAAGCCTCACAGGTTATTTTATTGAATGGTCACGTTGAAGAACGTGGCTTTTGACAACAAAAATAACGGTGTTTTAGAACGGTAAGTATAATAACAGATATGCTGTATGACAGAAAATCAGCAAAACTGATTAACCTGATTTATGCGAGTGCGTTTTGCTTTTAGAGGAAAGAAAAATGGCCAGCACAAATGCACTGGCCGAATGTTGACTGTCTCGAAAGTGTGATTTTAAACCACGAGGTCAACCATGAAAGTTTTTGTCGCTAGTGACTTATCCGTTGGCTTGCTCTTTTTTAAGCTTCGATTCCTTTTTGAGTTTTGACACCACAGAAAAAGCTTCAAGCATAACAAGCACAGACACAATAAGTACTACTGCGTCTAAGAACACCAATAGATAGTTACCTTCAACGTAGTATTCTTTAAGTTTAATAAGCCCAGCAAAGAAGGCCATAATCAGTACAAACACCATTGGAATCAGCGTATATTTCGCTGGTCGACCTAATTTAATCAGCATAACCGAGATTACTAACAGGGTTAAACTGGCTAGTATCTGGTTAGTAGAACCGAATAACGGCCAAATAATCATACCGCCACTGCCTGACGCACCACCTGCACCGAAGGCCAGCAATAAACAACATCCAACAGCTACGAGCGTTGCAACCACGCCGTTCTTAAGTGCACCAATTGAATAGATATCGCCCCATTCTTGGATTATGTAGCGCTGCAGACGCACGCCCGAATCCATGGTGGTGCCAGCAAATAGAACAACCATTACCGCAAGGATCGTTGACGAGAAATCTACCGGCAACCCCCAACCCTGCTGAATTAGGTTCGCACCACCAGTGATAAATGCACCCACGCTACCCGCACCCAAATGGCTGTATACTTCGTGCCATTCTTCTGGAGAAGCTGCAAACGCAACGCCGCTCACAGCGACAATGGTAATAAGTGCCAGTGAACCTTCACCGACCGCGCCTAGGTAACCAACAAAGCGTGCATCGGTCTCTTTGTCTAGCTGCTTAGAGCTGGTACCTGAAGACACAATACCGTGGAAACCAGAAACAGCGCCACACGCAATAGTAACGAACAACAGCGGGATAAGACTTGGAGAATCGACAGCGGTTTGAGCGTTAAACGCTGGCGCCGTGATATCCGGCATAGCAAAGAACACTGCACCATAAAGCAGGAACAAGCCAACAAGTAACTGCATACCGTTAATGAAATCACGAGGCTGTAACAGCATCCAAACTGGTAACAGCGATGCAATAGCGGCGTAAATAAATAAGATAATGATCCAGTTTGCTTTATCTGCTAAACCAAACATGGTTTCCGGTAAACTTAGTGGGATATAACTGCCCGCATAGACCGATGCGTAAAGCACAATAATCCCCACAATACACAAGGGTATGAGGCTGAAATTACGTTTAAGCAATTGACCTATGACTAATGCAACTGCGATTGCCATCCAAGCTGGGAATACCGCATTGGGTTGGGAGACAAAAGAGTTCGCGATAACCACGCCAAATACCGCATTAACCATTAAGAGTACTAGGAAGATCACTATCATAAATAGTGAACGAGAGCGTTTTCCGATGACGGTCTCAGACAGCGCGCCCATTGATTTGCCTTTGTGGCGTGCGCTGGCCCATAGAGCGCCCATATCGTGCACACCGGCAAACAATATCGTACCGAACACAACCCAAAGTACCGCAGGAACCCATCCCCAGTAGACAGCAATCGCTGGACCTACAATGGGTGCTGCCCCCGCCACGGAGGTGAAATGGTGCCCCCACAATACAACTTTATTGGTGGGAACATAGTCCACCCCATCTTTCATTGTATGGGCTGGTGTTACAAAACTATCATCCAACTTAAATATACGGCTCGCAATAAACTTCGAATATACGAACCAACCGAGCAACATTCCGATGATGCCCAGTATAACAATGGCAATAGACTGCATACTGTCGTCCTAATTTGTTTTATCGACAGGCCCTGGGGCCTATTGTTCTTTGGTGTACGAATTTTGGTTTAAACGCACAACAAAGGTCAGCAGCCCTTAGCCTGTTGATTTTCTTATTTTCAGTTCAAACATTACACCAATTATCGGTGGCGAAAGGTCATACCTGAATAAGAAAACACCTATTTAAGGTATGCCCAACGTACTGTTGCGCATATTTAAACATGCGACAAGGCAAAGGCCTGACGCATTAGACTAAAGTCTAACTTAAAGTTCGGGATTTAGCTGTAAGGCTTTTGAGGTTTATTAGGGATGATTCAGCGGTGAAACAGGAAAGCGTAAAACAGACATTAGTTGCCTGCTGTTCTCCACATTAGTAAAGGTCGCGGTGATAACGTCCTTCGTCAGCTAACGCATTGTAGGCTTGCGCTTCAAGTATGGACTGCAAAGCCATGTCAACGCCTTGGCCCATTCCCTCAAAATGCCCACATACATATACTTGTCCGGTGTCGCCTAAGAAGGATTTGACCTCGTCTCGCTGCTCAACAAGACGCTGTTGAACATAACCACCACCTTTCTGTCGGGAGAAAATCACTGACTTTTTGAAAATACAGTCACTATTCTGGAAAGGCGATAGCGTTTTATCAAGCACATCATCTTGCATGGGGTGACGTTCGCCAAAAAATATCCAAACTGGCCCAGCGTTCTCAAGCAATGCGCGTTTTGCAAGCTGAGCTCGTACCCCCGCAATGCCGCTACCCGCAGCAATTAATAACAATGGGCACTGAGTATTAGTAATAATTGCGCTGGTATTTTTTCGAATGTAGGCCTGTACTGGCTGAGATACAGGTAAAGAACGGGTAAGTAATCCAGAACCTAGCCCAAGTTGGCCGTTGTCTTTAACCAGCTGTCGAACTACAAGCTTTACGTCGTGTTCTTGTGGTACCGACGCAATGGTGTAGCTTCGGCTTACAATCGGTGACAGCCCTTGCTGAGGAATAAGGACTTCCAACACGTCTCCCGCTTCCCATTGTTCATGTAATTCTTGTGTATGATTAGAATGGTCAACGTTCAAAGACAAGCCGAACAGGCCTGGCGACGCTGGGTTTGAAGGTTTGCTCTCAGAGTGGTCAGAGGGTTCGTTTGAAGTCTCGCCAGAAGCTAGACTTATTTCATTTAATTGAACCCGCTTTTTCAGTGTGAAAGCATGGGTGGGGTGCTGTTCATCCTGTGGCAACGAACCAAGCAAAGACAAATGCTCACCTTTCCCCGAATCTAATGTCGTTAGCGGAGAAAGTGCACGTCCGCCTAGTGCACTGATATTATCAAACAACGTGACTGCGAATTGGCAAAACGCGGCGTACTGCTTATCGCCTAATCCCACCACTTCAAAAGACAGATGGGAAAGGTAATCAGATTGATTCGACGACGCTTTTTTTAGCGCTTTACTAAAGGTTCTACCCGCATCAGGGGGCTCGCCTTCACCGTAGGTACTCACAACAAAAATGACTTTCGACACACTACTTAACGTGTTGAGTTTCAAAGATGCCATGGACATGACCGACGTTTGCTCTTGCTGTGATAGCGCCGCAGCCTTTGCGCGGGCAATTTTTTCAGCCGTACCGGTTTGGCTTGCGTATACGACAAGGGTCTCCTCGCCTGATACTGCATAGTTGTATTGCTTTCGATGTTTAAAAAATAACACCGCTACCCACAGCATATACAGGCCAATGCTTACTATTGCTATGAGTAGACGGTGTGTTTCTGTCATGTGCTTAACTTTTATGCCGTTGTATTGAAATAGCTAGAAACTTAAGAGGCTGTTGCTCTGTGAGTATTCAAAGAACGTTTACAGCCCCTAGCTGCGCAATAACGTACGGTTATTACAGCGGAAGTACTTCAAATGTGCCTGAGTAGCTACCGTTACGAGACGTTGCAGGCTTTTGCGCTTTATCGTCTTCATAGCCAATTTCTACAAAGTACATACCGGCTTGCGGCCATGTAATTTCAATCTGACCATTTTTGTCAGACGTGACTTTAATCGTTTCTTGATCATTTCTGTAGCGCATACCACCGCGCACAACTTCCACCTCGGCGCCAACCGCAGGCTCACCGTCAATAAGTAACTTGAACGTTGCCGTTTCGGTGGCGAATAAATCATTAGGGTGAGTCACTGGCACTAGCTCCAAACCCACGTTATCAGGCGTGAACACCTTATCCGATGGCGCACCAAGAGTAACGAACGTTTCTACGCGGCGAGAGCTTTGCATTACGCGAAGATCTTTTGCTTTTTTAGGCACGGCTGTTGCGAACTCTTCCGGCTTATATTCTTCACCACGGCCGGGCCACATCTTGCGCTTGCCTTCTTCATCTCGCCAAAATGCGCGAATACCATTGCTGGCAGACGTCAGTTTGTATGTACCTTCTTTGTTTAATTTCAAATCGAACGTGGTTCGGTACTTACCGCGTGCCATATTTTCTACGTCTACGGCTTCACCCTCTGGCGATTGAACCACTAAGTTACTGGCGTTCATTGCGAAGTGGTCAGGGTGAAAAATAGTATTTGAAATAGCAGCATCAAACGTCACGTAAGCTTCTTCACCTGATAGTACGGTAGAGCTTGGAAGTAACCACGCGCGATGCGCACTGGCTGAAAATGACACGGCAAGTGTTGCTGCTAGCGCAATGGCTGAAGCTTTTACTGATAGTTTTTTCATAATGTCCTCTTATTGGATCTCTACTGAGTGAGCGTTGAATTAGCACCTCAGTAGATTAGTCTTCCAGACGCAGTACTACACGCCCAAGTTCTGAATTTCCTTTCACCTCTACCGGTAGTGACGCAGCAGATAGCGGTAATGAAAATGGCAGAGATAGTACTTCTCTTCCGCCTACTTCTCGTGATGCCTCAACGCGAAGCGTGTAATCGCCCTCTGGCAGTTCTGCTAACGCTTTATTTAACTGCGAATCAAGGCTGTAATCGCCTGGGCCTTTTGTTGCACTGGTAAGTCCGTCATAAGGCAAATCAAGGCTTCGTCCACCACGACGCCACCATTGGCGCAAGTCTTTAAGCCACTCTTTCCCTTTGTCTTCACGCATTTCAACGTCGTACCATACGGCAACTTGAGTAGCCTTGCGTTTACTGTCTTCAATCCACACGGCAAGATAAGGTTTGTGATATTCAGCCACATCAAGTTGCGGTAAGGCCACGTCAAGTTTGGCTTGGCTTGCAGCGTGAATAGCGCCAGAGGCAAATGTCATACTTAATAAAGTCGATGCGATCACTGCGCCTTTTCGCATTTTCATGTAAACACTCCTTAAAATTGTGTAGGTAAGTGCCACTAGCGTCGCGCTAGTGCACAAACAGTAAAATAATGACAAACGGGATGAGCACACCGAGCGTAGTAATGGGCCAAGTAGACGCGCGCGTTTTCGAGTGACGCATTAATAGTTGCAGCCCAGTTACGCTAAAAATAATGCAGGCAACAGCGAAGATATCGATAAACCAGCGCCAGGCATTTCCCGTGTTCCGCCCTTTATGCAGGTCATTGAAATAAGATATCCATCCTCTATCAACGTTTTCATAAGTCACTGTGCCAAGTTCAGCATCTACTGCTATCCAACTGTCAGCACCGGGTCCAGGCCAAGCGGCATAAAATTCAATACCATCCCACTCTCCCGTCACCGATGAAGGTAGTGAAATGCCCTCTTGCGACTGCATAAACGCGACGAGTTCGCTTGGAATGGCTATGTCACCGGTGTCCAGAGAAACCAATTGTTCGACAACCAACGGTGGTAAGCTTGATTCAGCTGACGTTACAGTTCTGTTCGCTGGAATGTCTGCAGCGTGATTTAGCGTAATCCCCGTTAGGGCAAATAACATCATCCCGACCAGACAGACTGCGCCACTAATCCAGTGCCATTGGCGGATGCCGCCTAAAGAAAAACTCATAATTTCGTTGCTAACTCTCTGTACTACTCGGTGATATTGATTAATTCAACGGGCTAGATAATACAGATATTTCCACCCTTTTCAATGTAAATGAGATTTATTCTCATTATTGTATTTTTTGCTCAACAACCTTTAAGTATTGCTTCACTTTTCGCGCAAACGAGGCGCCCAAAAAGCGACAAGCAATAGGTAATTACACACCACGGTGTAAAGGGTAGGTAAATAGGTAAACGTTGCTGAAACCATCACGCTTGCAAGCTGTAAAAGCCCTATCCATACCACCACGCCAATTTCGGTCTTCCACACGTCTATGCAGTTCATGAGGCTTATTGCCATAAGCAAATACGCCAAACTATGAAGCACAATTAAAAGTAGTGGTGAAGGTGTACTGGTTAGTCGAGTGATACCGGCATGCTTCTTGTTGCCAAGCGAGAGTAGTAAGAAACTCAAATAAGTAAGCACAAATGCGAACATCACATCCAGAATGATACTCATATTAATGCCTCGCTGTTGTCACCTTGCGGCTTATTTTGGGGAGCTCTGTCTTTTCGCTTAGGTGACGGTGTGCTTTTCACCCGTTTTGCTTTCACGGCTTTGGCTCTTTTGACGTGGTAAGCAGCATAGCCGAGTACTGCCGCAAGTGTTATGCACATAAGGTCAAAACCCACTCTCAGGCTATCACCATTTGCAATTGCGAAATCTAAGCCTGTTGCTGAGGTGAGGTGGTCAAGCAAAGGCACAAGCGCAAACAACACTGCTGCAAAGCCAAGTTGAATTACCCACCCTTTTTTGTCTCGCCAAATAAACCCTGCAACCACACACACCAGCCATATTGCGAAAAAAACCTTAATTTCCCATAAGCTTCGAGACGTTAGATCAGCAGGAAGTAGTCTATTTACCCAAAAGTAGCCACCGGTCGCACACATTAACCCTGCAATGCTGCCTAAATTACTGCCTCTGACCAATTCAAAACCAAACTCTCCAAGCTGCTGCTTTGCCCGTTTCACTACCCACAAAACAGAGCCCGTTCCCACCATAATGGTACCCAGAATACCGGCAAAAAATAGTAACCAGCGAGTAAGGGTATCGGCGAAGCGCGCTTGATGTAGCATATCCAAATAGTTATACGTCGCCTGGCTGGCGTTAGCGGCTACTGAGGCTGGGCGCTCGTTAATGACTTCGCCTTGTGCGTTAAATACCAGCGCACTACTTCCTCCACGCCCCGCACTTAACTGCGTTCTGTTGTTCCCACTTAGCGTAAACTGAGCGTTAGCTTTACCCGGGTGAGTAATAGATAGGCTTTCAACCGGCACCTGCCATGTGCGCTCAGCGTGAGCAATCATCGAAGAGATGGGTAAGGCCAATAAGGCATTAATGTCTGGTGAAGCTAGATTTTGCTGCTGCGCATTCTGGCGTACTTCTGTACCTTGAGGACGGTGCCGCACGCGCTCCTCGCTGTTAAAAGGCAATAGCGTGGCGCCTAATAGAATCAAACCAGAAAAGGTGATCATGATATGAAATGGTAGTGCTAGTACCGCACTAATGGCGTGCCCATCTATCCAGCTCAGCAGCTTCTTCTTTGGCCTGAACATAAAGAAATCGGCAAAGATTTTTCTGTGCATGATGACGCCGCTGATAATAGCAACAAACATCATCATACTGACTACGCCTACTATCCAGCGTCCAACGGTTCTGTCTATGCCGTATAACTCGAAATGAAAACGATAAAGGAAGTTGCCACCGGCCGTTTCCCTTACTTTTATCTCTTCACCCGTGGACGGGTTCAACATGACCCGTGGACCTCGACGACGCTCGTTACCTGCATTAGCGTCGCGCCACGACAAGTCGAGTGTATTCGAGCGCGCATCTGGTAGTGAGAGTTGCCATTCACTTGCATTGGGCGCATTGATCGCAAGATAACGTAGACCGTGCTCTAGCGCCTTTTCGCTGGGTACTACGGCGTGTTGTTCTGGCTGCATCCAATAGGTTATTTCGGTTCTAAAAAACGACAGCGTACCGGTAAAAAAAATCGCAAAGAGTAACCAACCAACAAGTATCGAGCTCCAAGTATGAAGCCACGTCATAGACTTTCTGACATTCCCTTTCATGTTAAAGCCCTGTACTGATTGAATAAAGACATAAGGCTAACGCAGAGAGCGCTGTCATTACGATGGACGCCTTTTTCGTCGTATCAAAGATGAACGTAAAAAGGATGAAGGTGCAGTAAACACAAAAGAACAGCATTCTTACCAACACTTCGTGCTCTCGTCCGTCAGCCCCTATAAAATTGGCAATGGCGCTGCTTAGCCACGCTGAAAAAGCGTAGCCCAGTGCCACAGCAATCAGCGTTCTAAGTGCGACATCCAATCGTTCACGATTTATGGCGACGCGGTTTACCGTTTGGCTCTTCATATTGTGTTCTTCACTAGGTTTTCTAGTGACTGGATGTTGCCAAGTAAATCAGAACGGGATGGGTACGATTTATAGACTTGTCGTAAAAGCGTAAGTGCATCTTGGTACTGACGCTGATCTATGGCAATTTGCGCACGCCCGAGCATGGCGCGCTGTTTAACGTCGGCGAGTGACTCAGCTCGTAGATAGGTCATTTTGGCACGTTCGACGTTGTTCTGTTGACGATAAAGTGAAGCAAGAGACAACAGCGCCTCACCATTGTCAGGGGCGTCAGCAATGGCTTTGGTTAAAAGGGAAATTGCCGTTTTGCTTTGCCCTTTGCCCATAGCTAACTGAGCTTTAAGTACATTAAGCGTAGCTGCTTGAGTGGTCGTGAGCTTTTTCACATTGTTGTCGGCAGCTTGCGTTAATTTACCTAAATCAGACCACTGCTCATTAGCCGCTAAGTAAGCCGCTATTTTGGAGTAAGCGTCAAAGCCTTCCCCATCTTTGTCGGTAATGAAAGTCTTCGCATGGGTAGCCAGTATGTCTGCTGCGCGCCGCGGACTGCCGTCAGATACGTGCAATTTAGCCACTGAGATCAAGTTCGACAGCGAGCTGTCACCCAAAGAAAGGGCAGTCTCTAAGCTGCTCAGCGCCTTTACCATGTCACCCTGCTTTAACGCTATTTGTCCCCGTTGGAGCCAAAGCTGCTGATTACTTTCATCATCTACCAACATTTCGCTTAGCAAGCTTTCCGCCTGTGCAAGTGCATTACTTTCAATAAGCGCGAACAATAAGCCTTGATACCATTGCTTGTTTTCAGGTTCGAGCATTAACGCATTTTGATAAGCACCAATAGCGGTGACAGGTTTGCCAAGCTGAACATTGGTATAGGCTAGCTGCCCGAAAAGTTGGGCATCTTGAATACCTAGCTCTACGCTTTTAGTTAAATGAGTGCGTGCTTTGGCCAATTTATCTGTCATTAAATACGCCATGCTCGAACTTCTGTGCGCCGATGGAAGGTTTGGCATAGCATCGATAACGTCCAACAGCACTTTTTCGGCAAGTGAGTAGTTTTTCTCATTCAATAGCACTTGTCCGTAAAGCTCACGCAAGCGTGGACTAAATTGAGAAATATCCTGGGTTGCAAATGCGCTGGCAACGTTTGAATAATTGCCTGCTTGCAAGTCGGCCTGAATGCGCCCGATAAACTCACCTTCTTCACGGGATATACGTTCACGATGATCATCTCTATGATGCTGACGCATGACAAACTGCCAATCGGGTTCTTCCAATTCCACCGTTATTTTCGCACTTACTGGCTTAACAAAAGCCAGCGCGCTCACTACACAGCTGAGGACAGTTACGGCTGTAATCTTGTTTAACATTGTCTCAATCAACCTCTAAATTCTTTAGCTTCTATTTCGCTTTATTGCGCTAAACCAGGCCTTTAATAGGCTTCTATTAGGCCTCTATAACTACGGGCCAAATAAAACGCGCCTTCACCGCTTCATCCTCTTTGTAGGGCGATGTAAATTTGCTGGCTTTAACAAAACGCATTATTTCTTTATTGAGCTCGTGATGCGGGTTCTCGACAATATCCATCAGCTTTACGTTGCCGTGTTCGTCAATAATGACGTCGAGCTTTACAATCACCCGCTTGATACCTTGCTTTTTAAGTCGTTTGGGAAAACGTATTTTGACCGGAGTCAGCAAGGTAGGCTTTGAATCCAGTTCGCTTAGCCCAAAGGCGTCCAATTCAATATCAGGCATATCCCATTGGGTTTGGGTCACTTTGACATTTGGCATGTCGGGCTTTGGCACTTGAATATCTGGCTCAACACTTAAATCCGCCATGGTCATGGCTGCGCCACTGCCCTCTACCTGCATAACAAGTTCAGTCTCTTCCACTACATTTTGCGTTTTAGGGGGCGGCGGTGGTGGAGGCGTTACCGCAATGTCTAACTTGCGCACAACCATAGTGTCGGGCTGCAGATTAGACAAAAAGTGCCCTAGCCACATAACGCCGAGCGCACTAAGGAGCACCACACCGCTAAGTAGAGAAGGTTGAAGATTGTATTTCATTGAATTTTGCCTCGTTCGCTATGGCTTCAAAGTGGCGATATTTACCGTGTCGGCACCCGCCAGTTTGGCTTCATCTATGACTTCTACCAGTAATTCAGAGCGAACGGCTTTATCTACCTGAATGACTACTGGGCGTTGTTCTTTCATCAACAATTGCTCAACAGTAGAGCGCACACCGCTCACACCGATATTGGCACTGTCATACACCACTTCACCGGTTCGGGTAATTGCCAGCATAATGGCCATTTGATCGAGCTTTTGTGCTGATATTGCCTGTGGTTTATCTACCTCTACCCCAGTCTCTTTTACAAACACTGTTGAAACGATAAAGAAAATTAAAAGTATAAAAACCACGTCTAGTAGCGGAGACATATCAATGCCTTGCGCTTGCTGGTTTTCAAGGCGTCGCTGTAATCGACTTGCCATGTTTACGCCTCCCTTGCTACGGCACGCTTTACCGCACCATTAACAAACATCAACAAAAGCCAGCCAGGAATAGCCAAGGTTAAGCCAAGCTGAGTGGTAAAAAGTGCATCGGCAATGCCACCAGTGACGACTTGACTATCGACACCTAACGACATCATTCCGGTGAAACTCACTTGTAGGCCTGCTATTGTTCCTAGCAGGCCCATCAAGGGAAGAGCACTAACCAGTACGGCAGGTACCATTTCTCGCTTTGTTAGCTCTTTCTCTCCATCACGCACTTGGGCTATCTCTTTGCGTGTAGTAAACAACACAAAGATTTGCTGGTAAGCAAACCATGCCACCAGCAGCATTAACCAACACAATGCATTCCCCGCTAGCTGTTCAATCATTAGCTTGCGCTCGCTTGCTGTTGACCATCACTCTTTTGGTCGCTTTTCTCAGCAACGTCAGGCTCGTCATTGCTAAGTACAAGCGCGAAACTTTCGAGCTCTTCGTAGTAATGTCGCGCTTTGCGAGAGAGTACGGCATTTAGAATTAATGCCGGTATGGCCACAACTAAGCCTAACTCTGTCGTAACCAAGGCTTTAGCGATCCCGCCAGAAATAACTTCGGGGTCGCTTGAGCCAAATGCCGTCATCATTCTAAAGGTTTCAATCATGCCGCTTACCGTACCTAGAAGACCTAGCAAGGGTGCAACGGCAGCAGTTACAGCAATGGTGCCGTTGTATTTTTCAAGCTTGATTTTGTCTTGCTGGAGTGCAGAAAACAGCTCATCGTCGCGTTCAGTTGGCGTGCTTGCACGCTTAGTTATGTCATACAGCTCGCGCTGCATGCCATCAAAGAAGCCCACACCTGAACTGCCCACCATGTTCACCAGAGCTTTGCCTGATGCTACTTGCTTAACCTTCGGTAAGCGCCATAGCTCAATAACTTTAAACAGTGCGATAAGCGTAGCGAGAAGGGCAAACAAAACGATAGGGATCACCCACACTCCGCCTTTCACAACATGTTCAATTACCCCTTCTGACGCTTGCTCGCGCGTTGCTGCGCGGCCAAGGGTAGGATCTATTTTAATGCTGCCATTGCCGCTGCTTGCCAAGCTTGCAAGGCTTTCGGTATCCGTATCTGAAAAAGTGGACGTAGAGGTAAACAGGTCTTGCTTACGCTCTGCCGTACCCGCAACGTTTTGTGCTTGCGCCAGATACCACGTCACCGGGCCAAGAGTAAGCACTTTTGCTTGGGTCACTTCGCCATTCGCCAGTACAACCTTTCCTGCACTGAAATTAGGGGTTTGTTGATTGGCAAACTCTTTCGCTTTTTCACCCACTTTCTGGACTTTGTCAGACAAGCTCATTTCGCTTAATGACAGACTGTCTACACCAGTTTGAAGCAGGAAACGGCTCAACAAATTTTGTTGGAACTCTTGTTGCTCGCTCCAGCTCGATAGGCGATTTTCTAACTGTGAAAGACTAAGGGTTCTTTCGTCCATTTTACGGCGGGCTACCGTGGTTTCATTGCGCAGTTTCATTACCTGCTGTTCAAGCGCACGCAATTCATTAGCCAGCGCTACCCGCTCTTTACTAATTTTGCTTTCGGTGCGATCCAGACGCGCTTTTGCCTCTTTAATATTGGCCAGCATGCTATCTTCAGGCGCTGCCACTGCCGGTACACAAACCACAGCTGCGCACAAAGCAACACATGCTGCGATGAGAGAGGATCTCAACATTGGATTAAATGTTGTGAGGACGTGAGATAAGCATTTCATTCGCCTTCTCCTTTAGCCAGTGTAAGTGGTAAAGAAACAAAGTCAGGTTCATGCTTTTTCTCAAAAATAGCGACGGCAAGGGCCACCGATTCGCTATCTACATTGTCACTGAATTGCCACTGCCACTCGCCATTTTTAACGCGACCGGCCCCCTGATATTGACCATCGGCGTTGGTAAACCACGCATAGCTGCTGCCAACAAAGAACTGCTTAACTAATACATCTTTGTCATCGGGAGCACGCATTACGGTTTCGTTAACCAGAAGCTTGCTATTGAATTGCGCAAGGGATGAAAGTTTTGCAAGGGTAACCTGAAGCTTATTTGACGTGTCGGCGTCAGCCGCTAATTCGGCTTGCTCTTTATCCCACGTCTGGCGAATAATTTCAGGAAGCGACGAGTAAAGGCTGTCTACTTGCCCTATTACTCCAGTCAATGCACGCTCTACCCCACCCTGTTGTGCTTCAAGCTCACTTTGCTCAGAAAGCAGTGCTTCTCGCTGGGCTTCTACGTCGGTGGTTGCAGCCTTACTTTCGTCAATCATACTCTGCAGCTGAGTACGTTCAGCTTTAAGCAGTTGAATACGCTGACGCAATGCAGGCTCTGATTCACGCCACTCGTTTTCTAGCTTTTGCGTCTGGCGCTCAATGCTAATCCACTTTTCAGTGAGCCCGTCGATATCGCTGGCTTTTGTTGCTGCCATCACAATACCTGATGAGGCCACGGCAAGTGATACCAGTACAAAAGAAAGCGCTGCACTTCTTTTAACTTTCATTCAAATCCCTTACATCTCTTGGCTGAATTAATGAGATTGCCGGCACGTCGATATCGCTATCGAGGCCGGCATTTTTAATGTCTTGTTACTGCTTGCTAAGTATTAGAACTGGTAAGTAGCAGACAACAAGAAGCTTCTTTCTGGTTCATTGAAAGTATTCGCCCCTGCGTTAGATGCTTGTGTACCTTCACGCTTAACGCTTTCGTTAAACAAGTTCTTAACCGACACGTTGAAGCTTAAGTTTTCGTCGAACGCGTAAATGGCGTTAATGTTGGTGATGGTATAGGCTTCGCGATCATCAGCTTCGATAACGGCGCCCGAATTAACGCTGGCCGTAGGGCTTTCTGTCTCACCGTAATGTTGAGCGCTAAGCACAAGCTCAAGTGCATCGGTGGCTTGCCAGCTTATTAGCGAGTTCACTGTGTAGTCAGGAACGATAGATAATGGCTGGCCAGTAGATTTATCTTCTGACTCAAGCATCACGGTAAAGTTGGTCGACCACTCAATAGTGCTGGTTACAGGGAACAACAAGTTACCTTCAAGGCCAGAAATAACCGCTTCAGGAACGTTAAACCACTGGAATACCTGAACGTTTGCCTCGCCACCTTCTTCGCCAGGTAACACATACTCTGGCGGTACATTACCGGTGCCAATTTTGTCTTTATAGTCGTTGTGGAAGTAAGTAATACCCGCGTTCAAACCCTCTTCGTTGGTGTAGTTAACACCAATTTCTTTGTTTACTGAGGTTTCGTGCTCTAGGTCAGGGTTTCCTAGAATGTGGCACCCGCCACCTAGGTTAGAGAAGTCAACTGGGCAACCATTACCTCGTGTGTAGTACACGTAGTTAGGGTTTAATTGATAGAGATTTGGTGCTTTAAAAGCACGGCTAATACCACCTTGAACCACAATATTAGGCGATGCCTGCCATGATGCATTCAAGCTCGGGCTAAGGTTTGTACCCGCTTTGCTGTGATCATCAAAACGCAGTCCAGGCGTAAGCGTGATTGAATCAGTTAGCATGATGTTGTCTTCAACATACACACCTACAAGCGTGGCGTCGGTTTCAGATGGACGATTTTCTGGGTCAGTCTCTACACCAGGAATAGTGCCGTCATCAACCACATTCAGAGAAAGCTGATTGCTAACTGAATCGTCTAGGGTCTCTTTGCGGTATTCCGCACCAAACGTTGCGGTTTGATTGAAGCCGCCTAACGTTAAAGGCACATTCCACTCGGTCTTTGCCGTAATGTTCTCTAATTTGATGGTGGTCATCTCAAGGCTATTAATGCGACCTTCACCACCACCTGCAGAGCCTTCACCTAAACGGCTGTTAGACGTGCTTTCGTATTGGATATAGCTAAATGAATCGCCGAAGTCATACTCACCATTGTGTGTTACGCCGAACGTACGACGGTGCATTACTAGTGTTTCTTCACCAATTAAGCTCTGAGGATCGGTTTCTGCCAGGTCTTCAGCGTCTGGAATGATGACGTTGCCATTTTCATCAACGGGGTAGCTTACGCCTTGAAATGCATTGTCACCGGCATAGCGGTTGCCTTGGCGGCTATAGGCTGCTTCAAAGTCCCAGCGATTAATTTCATCTTGGTCGAAGCGAACAAGAGTACGCACGTCGATGTTTTCAACACCTTCACGTCCTGCACCTACCGCTTTTGCTGTACCGCCGCGGCCCGTTGTTACGTCTGTTGCGTCTAAATTTACGCGTGGGTCGTCAGCGTCCTGTTCGTTGTAGTTAACAATAGTGCGGTGAGAGAAACGCTCAGATAAAGGCGCACTTGTTACTAGGTTAAAACGACGGTTGTCGCCTTCGTATTTATTTGAAGAAAGCTCGGTCTGAGCGGTGATAGAGGTAGAAGCTTCATCAGGAGACTTAGTGATAATATTGATAACACCACCTGATGCGCCAGAGCCATAGCGAGCCGCTGCTGGACCACGAATAACTTCAATGCTCTCAATCGCTTCAGCTGGAACCCAGTTGCTGTCGCCCTGTGTGTTTCGCTCGCCTGAACGGCCCATTTTTACAGAGTTACGCGACAACACTGGCTTGCCGTCAATTAAAATAAGCGTATTTTCTGGACCCATTCCGCGAATGTCGATTTGACGTTTGTTGCCATACTGTCCTGAGCTTGAGTTACCTGTAAGGTTGATACCCGGCATGGTTCTTACAATTTCAGCGATATCGTTAGTGACAGGACGACGTTTGAAATCTTCTTCCGTAATGATAGACACGCCTTGGGCTTGCTTCAGCTCTTCAGACGCAGATTGCACAACGGTGGTGTCGAGCGTTTCTATCTCTTCGCTTTGCGCCAGCACACCCGCTGACAACATGGGAAACAGGGTTCCTAACAAAATAATGCGCTTACCATTTACAGGCATTTGATAATCCTTAATGTGTTGAGTGTTGGCCAGCCAGTGGCTCGCCATTTCAAAATGTTGTGTCTTGTTACGCGCGGCTTAACTTCATAAATGGCTCTAACGCCAAACATGAGCAAAGCACTAACTATTTGAGTTAGGGCAATTGGTGTGATTATTGTTATTCCAAGAAAGAATGCCCAAAAGTGAGACTATCCGTAGAAACTTGCATCCCCTGTCTGTCATAGGGAATTTTCATCGCTTTATTTCTCTTCTTATTTGCAAGAAGTGGCTAATCGTGCTCAAATCGCACTGCATCTTAATGACAATTATTATCATTTGCAATTTAATTAATATTGAAAGGCTTTTTACTTTCTTTACATAAAACTGACGAATATGCTTAAAACACCGCTAAATACAATTCCTAAAACCCTTGCAGCACTGTCTGATTACGAGAACCTGGCTCGGGAGCGACTAACCCCACAATCGTGGGCATATATTGCCGGTGGCTCTGCAGATGAATTGTCGATGCGAAGAAATC
This sequence comes from Alteromonas sp. G4i13, assembly GCF_054960505.1. Classification (NCBI taxonomy): domain Bacteria; kingdom Pseudomonadati; phylum Pseudomonadota; class Gammaproteobacteria; order Alteromonadales; family Alteromonadaceae; genus Alteromonas; species Alteromonas sp. G4i13. The sequence continues at coordinate 151,539 of NZ_JBHNYX010000007.1, forward strand.
GAGAAAAATTAGACGACCTGTGTTTACTTCCCCGCGCTTTGAAAGATATCAAACTGGGGGGAACTAAAACCACCTTGTTAGGGCAGCAGTTTGAACACCCTATAATTTCAGGGCCTGTTGCTTATCAAGCGTTAGCGCATCCCGATGGTGAGATTGCTACGGCGATGGCAACACAAGCTCAAGGCGGCTTATGGGTGATGAGCACGTTAGCCAGTTGCTCCTTTGAAGATATTTCTAGTCAGGTGGAAAGCCCCCGCTGGTTTCAACTCTATGTTCAACCTACCCTTTCACAAACTCTAGAACTCATACAAAAAGCAGAACATTTTCAGTTTTCAGCATTGGTAATCACCATCGATGCGCCAATTAACGGCTTGCGAAACCGTGAGCAGAGAGCTGAATTTTCGCTCCCTCCAAATGTGCGCGCGGTCAATATAGATACGCCTCCTCCCTTAGTGCACCCCGGAGAAGGCAAGAGCGTTGTATTTCAAGGGCTTATGGCACAGGCTCCTACATGGGACGATATTGCTTTTATCCAGCAACACACGTCATTGCCCATTGTGTTGAAAGGTATTCTTAATCCACTGGACGCTCAAAAAGCAGCGGAACTTGGCGTAGCGGGTATTGTAGTGTCGAATCACGGCGGCCGTGCTTTGGACAGCGTGCCTTCACCGGTAGAAATGCTTCCTATTATTCGCCAAACGGTTGGTGATGAAATGATGGTACTGGCCGACAGCGGTGTGCGCAGAGGCGCTGATGTGGTAAAGCTCATGGCACTGGGTGCTAACGCCGTGCTTATTGGTCGGCCTCTGATGTACGGATTAGCCACGGCGGGGGCATTAGGTGTTGCTCACACTATTCGATTGTTGAGAGACGAGCTTGAAATGACAATGGCGCTTTGCGGCGTAGGCTCCATAGAAGAAATAAATAAGCACTGTTTATGGCCCACAGCTTAGTCAATTTCTTAGAAAATTTCACTGCGCAAACACGCATTACTTGCAGGTCTTTAAGCTTAGGTTTCACTCCACTGTCTTAACAGATTGTGATACACACCCGAAAGCCTTACAATTTCAGCGTTATTAGGCGTCTCTGCGCTAAGTGCCTGAATACTCATATCTAAGTCGTACAGAATACGGCGTTGTTCAGCACTTCTCACTAAACTTTGCATCCAAAAAAACGATGCGAGTCGACGGCCCTTTGTAACAGGTGTCACTCTATGTAAACTGGTTGATGGGTACATTACCATATCGCCCGCCGCGAATTTCACACGCTGCTCTCCATAAGTATCTTGGATCACGAGCTCTCCCCCTTCGTATTCTTCGGGCTCACTGAGAAAAACCGTCATTGAGATATCCGTACGAACCTTTACAGCAGTTCCTGCCACCCGCCTAATGGTATTATCGATATGATCGCCAAATTCTCCTTCGCTCTGATAGCAGTTGAACATGGGAGGGTATATTTTATTAGGTAGCCCTGCCGCTAATATGTGCTGCGACTGACCCATTAAGCTCAAAATGAAATCCCCTAGCTGGCGTGCCGTGGGAGAATCTTCAGGCAACTGCAGGTTTTTCTTGGCATGTAACGCTAAATGCCCCGCTGTTACAGCGCCATCAACCCAATCGGCTTTCTCAAGAAGCGACACCGCATCGGTGACTTCTTGTTTGGTAAGGAAGTTCTCAATTCTAACCAGCATGATGTTCCCATTGTGGCAAAGCGAGTAAAATATAAAAAACCAGCCAGAGGTCTTTTTACCTAAGGCTGGTTTTATAATAACGAATACTCAATTAGAAAGTATAGTTAGCAAAGACAGCTACACTTCGAGGGTTCCCTGGACGGAAGTGCCCTTTAGCGCTGTAATCTACCACGTACTCTTCATCTGTTAAGTTATCAACGTTTAACTGAAGCTTTAGATCCTCTGTCACTTGATAAGATGCCATTAGGAAAAGCGTAGTGTAAGAATCGACCGTGAAATAAGCCGTATTTCTGCGCCAGTAGGTTTCACCAGAGTTGTAATAGATACCACCGCCCACATTTAGTTTGTTATCCATTGCAGCATAGTTAACCCAAATGTTAGCCGTATCATCTGGCGACGCTTGTAGACCGTTACCGATAGAATCCGCTGTCGTGTCCTGGGTAACTTCAGTATCTAAACTCGCATAGTTTGCAGAGATTGATAGTGAGTCCGTTAGCATACCTGTAACGCTGACTTCATAGCCTTTAGACTCTTGCTCACCCGCTAGCGAATACACTGTGACACCGTCTTCAATATTTTGTGAATCGACCACGTCTTTCGTAGTTTCAAACACAGCACCGCTAACAAGTAGCTGGTCGTTAAAGAACTGCCATTTCACACCAAGTTCAGTGGTTACTGCATTTTCAGGCCTTACCGCATTTTGCGCGGCGTTGGTTGATAGCGCTAACGCTACGCCGGGCGGCTGCTTAGAATTACTGTGACTTAGGTAAATATTACCGTTCTCTGTAGGCATATAGCTCACCGCTGCACCGTAGCTAAAGTAGCTGTCTTGAGCGTCGAGCCCATCGAAACAACCGCTACGTCGACCACACGCAGAACCGGAGATATCAAAATCGTCATAACGCGCGTTTATGTCTACTTGAAGGTGCTCACCGACTTTAATGGTATCTAGAAGATATAAGGCTACCGTGCTCGCATCACCCGAAGTGTCATTGCCGCTACGCGTTGTACCACCTGTTACAAACACGTTGTTTTGCAAGTCGAAAGGGTTAATGGTGGGAGCTTCCAACACATTGCCTTGCCCATCGACATAGGTGTAATTTGCTGTCACACCAAAACTGGTACGCTCTTCTTCTGCTACTTCTGCACCCAGCACAACTCGATGCTTCAAAGCCCCTGATTCAAGTGAAAGAATTGCGTCTAGTTGTGATACAAATAAATCAGTCTCTTCGTCCAATGCTTGCAAGCGCTCAGCATTCAATAAGTTAGCTTCTTCACCTGAATTCCACCACGGACGACCAATTACTGACTCTTTTTCGTTGCTACCAAAACGGGTTTGGCTACGAAGCGTTACCACGTCGTTTACTTTGTGATTGATAACTAAGGTGTACATTTGTGTCGACACTTCTTCGAAGTCACGGCCCGGCACACTGTAATATTCGTCCCATAAACCCGAATCTATCGGTCCTTCGGGCTGACCTGTAGCTTCTGCAGCCGCTGAAGTTAGGAAGGGAAGACCAAGCACCGGAACGTTATCCTGCTCCATCACAAATACATCAAGGTTTATGTCTGTTGCTTCATTCACTTTATAAAGTAATGAGCCCGCCACACCAGTGGTTTGGTATTCCTCAACGCCATTGTCAAAGAAGTCACCGCCATCGCTGTATAACAGGTTTAAACGGCCCGCAACATTCTCAGAAAGCTTCTTATTGTAATCCAGTGTTACACGTGCGTTTTCGAAAGAGTCATAGCGACCTGACACTGCACCAAAATCTTCAAGTCGCGCACGTTTAGTTGCCAGGTTAACGCTACCACCACCGGTAGAGCGACCGTCTAACGAGCCGCTTCCGCCCTTGATAACTTCTACAGCTTCGTAGTTGAAGGTATCGCGGCTGTAACCAGCTATATCGCGAATACCGTCTACATAGATATTTGAGCGTGCATCAAAACCACGAATGGTGACCTTGTCGCTGGCAGACACGACACCGCCACCACCTTCACCACCACCAAACGTTGATACGCCTGCAACGTTTCGAAGCGCATCGTTTAAGTTGGTAATCCCCTGATCTTCAAGAAGGCGTTCTGAAATCACGTTGATCGAACGAGGGGTATTCGCGATGGGTTGCGTTAGCTTTACTGAAGAGGTTTCGTCAACTTTATAACCCGCTTCTTCGGTAGCTTGAACCTTAGTGGTTTCTAACTCTTGAACTGCGGTATTCTCTTGTTGAGCGAGTGCGGTTCCAAATGGTATTGCTGCGGTGACTGTCAGCGCTAGTGCGCTTTTTTTTGTATTCATTTTCTTCATGAAAAAGAAGTCCCTTTAGTGCTTTTAAGTGTGTGATTAAATGCCTAAATGTACCGAGTTGAATTTTGGCACCGAGTAAAATACAGAGAGATTAAACTAAATGCAAATTATTTTTATTTGCATATGCTTTTACAAATTTACACTAAACTGACAGTCAGAACTGATAAAACGCGGGTTGATTAAGAATAAGTACAAGCTTATATGGCTTTCTTTTTCATTGGCTAAAGGTGTTTTGTAACAGTATGGTTTTGTAGAATTGAGCTAGAGATGCTGTAAGAAAAATGCCCGTAGTTCATCATAAGTCATATAAGACTCTGGAGTTTCATGGGCGATGAGGTACTCCGCATGAGACAGGCCTTCCACAATCTCAAGTTGACTCGTACCGTTGAAATCGCGAATTTTTCTATGCAGACGGACTGCATCGCTTAAAAATAGATCGCGTGTTCCTGCCACGATGAAAACAGGCGGAAACGAAGTAAAGTCACCATAAATAGGCGAAACACTAGGGTGTGATAAGTCGATAGTTCCAGCGTAAAGCGCTGCCGCAGATTGTAGTAGCCCTTCGTAGGTAACCAGCACACGATCAGCACCTTCATTAACTTGTCGACTATCCCCTGCCTGCGTTAAGTCTACCCATGGTGTGCCTGTATAGATAGCGCAAGGAAGGCTTATACTCTCGGCGGCCAGTGACTGTACAAGTGCAAGAACCAGCCCGGCGCCTGCGGATGTCCCTCCAACGAGTATGCGACGACTGTCAACGCTATCTAAAAGCGCTAGGTATACAGCTTTTAAATCACAAAGCGCGGCAGGTGCTGGGGCATGTGGCGGCATAGCGTAATCTACACTCAATACGGTTATTCCTAACCGTGATGCAATCAATAACCCTTCTTCAATACTCGGTAAGCCACCAAAAAATACATAGGCGCCCCCATGCACGTCTATATAAACATGGTTTTCAAAATGCGGTGACACCTCTTTCGGTGTGAGCTTACGAACTGTTACGCCGGCTATTTCCAGTAATTCCACACTGACATCTAATTGTTTACGCATGTTCTTTATTTTTTTCTTTTGCTGCGCATTTCGTTGCTGCACGAGCTCCCGCCAACTAGCAGCATCTTGAGGTACCGTTGCCTTAACCTCTGCGATAGGTGTCGTCGGAAATTTTTCGATAGCATGCTTAAGAGCATCACTAACGGTCTGTGTTTTTGGTTCGTTAGGTTTTGACATTATTTTTGAAGTGTTAAAGTTAATAAACAGCGAGTTGGTGCCAAGAATGTATGAATCCTACCAGCCTACACCGAATATGGAGTGCATAGCGTAACGTATTAACTCGCCCGAAGCTTTAACATATAGTTTATACCAGTCCGCAGAGATAATTACTCACTCAGCGAGAGTTGAAATGTTCGCGACCGCGGCGTGTTACCGCAGGTATAGTGGTTCTACATCAAAGTGACACAACAAAGAGTAATAAAATCTGTATTGAAGATCAGTCCTTACTTAGTTGTGCATCTGATATGATTGGAAATACTAGTCGAGCGCAGTGTGTTTTGGGGGCAGACAGGAAGAATTAAGCTGCATGTAGCCAATACACTCTAAGACATCTTGGTAGAATAGTTAATAAGGATATATACAATGAAAAGAATACCCCTTCGTAAATGGGCAATGGCGGCAAGTTTCGCTATTTCGGCAACAGCCTTTGCAGGAAATGTAGAGCACGACCAGACCTCGGTTTGGAAAGTGTCGAAAGGCGATGATGCGGTTTATGTAGGTGGTACAATACATATTCTGCCAATCTCTGAATTTCCATTGCCCGCTACTTTCACTGAAACCTATGAAAAAAGTGACACTTTAGTTTTTGAAGTAAAAATGCCTGCCCCAACGGATATTGAAGGTCAGCAAAAAATGATGGCTGGGCTTGCTTACAAAGACGGTAAGTCGCTTAAAGATGATGTATCAGAAGAGACCTATCAGGCTCTCAATGTTTATTTAGCCAACTTTGGCGCAACAGCCGATCAGTTAGCGCAGTTTAAGCCAGGCATGGTTGCATCAATGCTGGTAGCTATGGAAGCACAACGCTCTCAGCTAGCTGGACAAGGTGTAGATGCCTACTTCATGCAGTTAGCTGCTCGCGACGGAAAAGCCAGTGAATATCTGGAATCGTTAGATTTTCAAATCAGTATGCTTGCCAATATGGGAGCCGGTGAAGAAGACCGCCTCATTTCTGAAACTTTGGAAACGCTACCAGAGCTAAAAGACATGCTTAAAAGCACCATAAAAGCATGGAGAGAAGGGAATACTCAGAAAATCGATGAACTGGTGGTAGACACATTCAAACGTGAATCTCCCGCTTCGTACGACGATGTTTTTACTAAGCGCAACCAAAACTGGCTACCTCAAATCGAAGCCATGTTTGGCGATGATGACCAAGAATTTGTCTTAGTCGGTGCTGGCCACCTAGTTGGCGATGACAGTGTTATCGCCTTATTAAAGGCGAAAGGCTACAAAGTCGAGCAAATGTAACCCCCTTGTTGCTACCGACCTAAATAGAGAAGCTAGGCATAGTCCTAGCTTTTTTATGCCTATTACAGAGGGAAATCGCTCTCTGAACCTGACACCGCAGGGATGCGGTGTCGGAACTCTTACATAAAAGCAAGGATGGCTTTACGACGTGTTTTTGATGGGGCTTCACTCCCGAAATTCTAAATCGCAGGCATAAAAAAAGCGCACCTAAGTGCGC
>NZ_JBHNYX010000070.1:0-14371 GCF_054960505.1 Alteromonas sp. G4i13
AAGGGCCTTCGGGCCCTTTTTTGTTTCCGTGAACAAGAAAACTAAAACGCTAAATTAGAAAGTGGGCTGACAACACCATTAGCCCCTTGTTGAAGTATATGGGTATAGATTTGAGTAGTTCTAACATCGGCGTGACCTAGTTGGTCTTGCACTGTTCTGATGTCTGCACCTGATTGCAGTAAATGCGTAGCAAATGAGTGACGAAGCGTGTGTGGCGTAACATGCTTAATTATTCCCGCATCACCTGAAGCACGACTTACCGCGCGCTGTATCTGTTTTTCATCTATATGATGACGCCGTAATAGCTTGCTTTCTGGATCGATACTTAACTTTGATGCAGGAAACAAATACTGCCATTCCAGCGTTTTATTGCGCTGTTGATACTTTTTCCTCAACCCATGTGGAATCCAAGCACCAGCAAAGTCTGGCACCATCAAATCTCGTTGCAAAAGTTTTTCACTTTCACTGATATGATTTTTTAAAAGTGGGATCAGTGATTCTGACAGCGTTACCACTCGATGCTTGCCACCTTTCCCAAACCAAATCCTCACACACTTGTAGTCGAAGTCTATATCTCCCGTTCTAAGACGCACGCACTCCATTAATCGAAGGCCACTGCCATAAAGAAGTGCTACTGCTAAGTAATGATGGGTAGGCACCCTACCAAGCAATGCTTTTACTTCTAACTGGGTTAGCACAACTGGCAGCTTTCTTTCCCTTCCGCTTCCTACAAAATTCATGTCAGAAGGGAGTGGCTGTTCTAAATACTTGTTGTACAGGAAGACCAATGCATTAAGTGCTGTGGCTTGTGTAGACCGCGCATTTTTTCGCTTGGTAGATAGATGCGTAAGGTATGCTTCAACATGCAGAACATCGAGGTCCTTAGGATGCTGTAATTTGTGAAAACGAATGTAGTCTGAAATCCAGTTTATGTAGGTTTGTATAGTACGTTTTGCATAGCGCTTGAGCATCATGTGCTCGTACAGGGATTTAATAAACTGAGACTTCATATTCGACTCCAAAATAAAAGAAGTCTATTTAATAAATTGCAACGAGATAACTGACTTTAGTAACTGTTTTGTTGCAAAGGCTCTCACGAAATATCCCAAATTCACCTGCAACCCGATTTGGTGTTTTTAGCTTTTGAGTAAAATACACCAAAAACGTATTTTACTAATCCTTTCGATAGGTTATGGTTTAATCATATTTATAACCAAACGGACAAAAACCCCGTTCTGGTTCGTTAAATCGCCCCGTTTAGGGAACGATTAAATTGTTATGTTGCAAGGAACATCAATTGAGTTTCAGATGTAAAAAGTGTGGTTGCTCTATACACCCAACGGAAGTCAAAGTTCCGGGTAATTATTCCCATTACAAATGCCCCGTATGTGGAGTTAGTGTCTCTCTTGGAAGATCTAAAGGTGTTTTGGCCCTTTTAGGAATTGCATTTTTAGTTTGGGCTTTTTCGTTTAGCCTTTATCATTTAACTCACTAGAGTGCGCTTTTCAAATGGTTAATTGGCGAACAAAATAGTTCAGGGATGTCTTAACGTTGAGTAACATAACAAAAAAATCATGTCGCCCGCAGGCGGGCTGGGACACAAACATGCAGGCGGCTTCGCCATTGTAGCCTGCCTGTTTGTGCCCCATATTTAGGTGTTATGTGCTTCTACACTTTTCAGCGAACAATGTGCTATTGTTCAAAAGCAGAACAATAGTAATAGGGAACAGAACATGGATTGGTTAATTATTGGGTATATAACCTTCTCAATATTTATTGTCGGACTAACGGCTCTCTACATCAACAAGCCTCATTTATTTCAAGTCACATATGTTCAATGGCCATGGCTCCATAAACTAGCTTTTGCATTTGCATGCGGTTTTCTTCCTTTTGCGCTGTTTGCAAATTGGTATTGGTTTATTCTTGGCATCACATTAACTTTGTTTATATACGTCATCTTACACCGCCAAAAATACTTGGCTTTTATCAAACTGCGCACATAACAAACACATTAAGCCGCTTCGCTGGGACAGTAACACGTGGGCTCTGTCGCTTCGCTCGGATTTTAGCCCACGTGTTACTGCCCCTTATGTGGGTGTTAGATTTCTCGAGGGCTGGTAGCCAGAAAAGCTTATGTTTTGTATATCAATACTAAAATGTTTTTAGAGTATAACCCGATTCAAGGAAAAGTCGCTGACGACCGCGCCTATAAAACGTGGCAGATATTGCCGCCGTTAAATCGTTGGGTGCAATCGTATTGGCAGCTCACAGTCCCCAAAGGCCAGTTTCAATACCATAGTGTGCCGGATAACTGTGTTGATTGGATCATCAATCTAGATTGCTTCGACGATAATTTTCTTATTCCGCCATTTCTCTCATCTACTTTATTTCATATCGATGGCCCAGCGTCTTTTTTTGGTATTCGTTTTCGAATTCTAGGGCATAAAGGCTTGATCTCTGTGCCTTTAGGGGAATGGGGTGAGGCTGGTAGTGTAAAGGCGGAAGACTTATTACCCGCAGATGTCGTTTACTCTGTATTTGAAGTCATTAATAATGCAAAGAGCTTTGATAAGCGCTGCAATAGCTTGTCGGCAGTAATACTTTCTGCCATAACGTTTGCCAACGTTGACCCTCGCCTAGCTCGTTACATTCGATACTGTTACGAAAATGTCAGCTCTAATCTTGACCTGTCAGATAGCCGGAGCTCTGAATTTGGTGTGTCTGCACGTCAGCTTAGACGGTTGGCCAAACAGCACGTTGGCTTACTTCCCAAAGATTTTGGCAAGGTGCTAAGATTTCAGAGTGCTCTCAAAGCGATGAATGCACCGCAACACAGCAAGGCCTACCTAGATCATTACTACGACCAGCCCCATTTTGTGCGCGAATTTAAACGTTTGTCTGGAGTCACACCGACACAGTTCAGAAAAATGTCCGTTTTATACAATCACTGCTCTTCTGAGTGAAGAATAATGTTATTCATCTAATCAACGGTAAGAGGTTAATAATATGATTGAAATAGACGCGATGTTTCCTGTGATGGTAACGGCAAATTTAGAAGCGGTGAAAGCATTCTATGAATCCGTGTTTGGCTTTAATGCCGTATTTTACGACGCTGACTTTTACTTGCATTTGGTGTCACCCAATTCAGGTGTTCAGCTTGGCTTCTTGATGCCAGAGCACGCAAGCCAGCCAGACTTTCTTCGACCATTAATGTCTCCCGATGGCTATGTGATATCACTAGAAGTTAAAGATGCAGCTCACGCCTATGCCGAAGCACAAAAAATGGATTTGACGATGGCTATGGAGCTCAAAGAAGAAGTTTGGGGACAGGTACATTTTATCCTGGAAGACCCGGCAGGTTTTCGAATCGACGTGGTCCAACATTTAGAAGTTTCTGGTAATTAGTCAGAGCAAAATCTAACAAGGCGCTGCACTCGGAAAAATTACTCACTACGCTCCTAATTTTCCGGTGAGCGCAGCGTTATAAGGCGTCAGCCTAAACTCCATTTGGCTTAATCTAAATCTCAGTACAACTGCCCTAACCTTTTCTAATTAGCATCGCTCTGGCTTGTGGTAGGTTTAAATCCGCCGCTTTCACTTCAAAGGTGGTGTAATAGGCGCTTTATCGCCAAGATATTAGCTGAACCTCGCAAGCGCCATTACACTGGATAGTCCAACTGGCGGCTAGCTTCTGTCAAATCAAAACCTTTACTGCACCGTCGTTTTGCTTGTTTGTGTTAACAATCAATCGTATGCTGGCTTCATTAGTTTTTAAAAAGACCAAAGGAACTGGCTCTGCTTATAACAAGGCGCTTAAGACCACTCCCTTCGGTCGCTCGGACGCATTTACGCGGGGCGGCTTCGCCATTATGCCCCACGCAAATGCGCCGCTTAGCTTAATGTTAGGTGCTAAAAGGAAAAATTATGAAATCATGGAATGAATTAACTAATCTACAACGCGCAGTTATCGGTATCGCAATGGTTGTTGCGGCGGCAGTTTTGCCAGAGATAGCCTTCTTAGTTCAATTAGGTGGTATGGAAGTCGCATTTGCTCTCGTTTTTGCTAGCCTAGCTCCCATCATTTCTTGGTTCTCAACAAAATACCAAGCAATTAAAGAATGTTTACAAACCTCAATAGTGGCTTTGAGACATAGTGCATCTGCTAAACCTTCCGTTTTCTTCGTACAAGCTTCTTTTTGTGCAGCCGCACTTCTATTTACAAGTTCGGGCTTATTGGCTTTTTACTTTTTTATGCCTAGTATGCTGCTAAATGGGGTCTTGGCGTGAGCGCACCTAACAAGCCAATAAACGCACTCACTACGTTCGCTGGGACGCATACACGCGGGGCGGCTGCGCCATTATGCCCCACATGTCTGCGCCCGTTATTGGAAAGTTATGTACTTAAGGAAATATGAACCTATTATTTGTTTGTTCAGAAAATCGTTTGCGTAGCCCAACCGGTGAAGAAGTCTTTTCTCAATATGAAGGGGTCAACGCAATCGGGTGCGGCACAAATGCAGATGCCGAAACACCGCTTTCAGGCGACCTTATAGAATGGGCCGACGCCATTTTAGTTATGGAAAAAACTCACAGAAACAAAGTTGCCAAAAAGTACAAAGATTTACTCAAAGGTAAAAAACTGGCGTGCTTAGACATACCAGACAACTACGAGCGCATGCAGCCCGAACTTGTTCGCCTTTTAAAAAGTAAGGTCCCAAGGTTTGTACGGTTGTAATTGGCACGTACATAACAACTCAATAAACTCGCTCACTTCGTTCGCTGGGACGCATACACGCAGGGCGGCTTCGCCATTATGCCCCACGTGCCTTCGCCCGTTATTGAAAAGTTTTATATTTAAAGGTACATTAACCAAGGAAGTTTAAATTGAAACCATTTTCCTCTGTTGAATCTCGCAATTTTAGTACATTGCTTTTAGTTACCAGAATAGCTGCTAGTTTTTCGTTTTTATTATTTATTTTAGGAATAGGCGTAACGCTGTGGACGTCCTTCACCGAATCACTTCAGAATGCAATTACATTCATGCCCGTAATTGTTTGGTCCATTTTGATCTTTTTGTTCGCTGGTATTATTGCTGTGCTTGTCTCTATAGAGGAGCATTTGAGAATGCAAGAAGTGCGCGATGTAAGAAACAGCAAAATATAACAAAAAAATAAAGTCGTGGGCTAAAGCCCACTGGGACGCTAACACGCAGGGCCACTTCGTTATTATGCCCTACGTGTTATCGCCCCTTATTTAAAAGTTAGGTGCCTGTTCAAACTAATAAGGATGTTATGAAAAATAGAATTATATTTACGACCTCACTGCTCTGCCTTTCTCTTGCAGCTTGTAGCAAGCAAGCTCAGATGAAAACTAATTTCTTTATTCAACAAAATAGCATTTCTGAATTCACTATTCCGGAGCTCTTAGAAGACCTAGATTCGTTACCAAACCAAATAAATGGCTGCGATGTTAGTCATCATAAAGCAACAGATGAACTGTTTGTACAATGCTCTAAAAAAGGGTTCAATTATACAAATAAGCAAGTCAGTTCAGCACTCTCAGGAGCCCTCGGCTTCAGTAGCACAGAGCAATTCGGGCAATATAATTTTAGATGGAAGACGGGTGCAGCTTCTTGTTCAATTGCAATAGAAGAAGATAATGATATTTTTGAGCTTTGGTGTGGCAAAGGCACCTAACAAGCCAATTAACACACTCACTTCGTTCGCTGGGACGCAGACACGCCGGGCGGCTTCGCCATTATGCCCCACGTGTCTGCGCCCGTTATCGGAAAGTTATATTTAAAGGTACATTAACCAAGGAAGTTTAAATTGAAACCATTTTCCTCTGTTGAATCTCGCAATTTTAGTACATTGCTTTTAGTTACCAGAATAGCTGCTAGTTTTTCGTTTTTATTATTTATTTTAGGAATAGGCGTAACGCTGTGGACGTCCTTCACCGAATCACTTCAGAATGCAATTACATTCATGCCCGTAATTGTTTGGTCCATTTTGATCTTTTTGTTCGCTGGTATTATTGCTGTGCTTGTCTCTATAGAGGAGCATTTGAGAATGCAAGAAGTGCGCGATGTAAGAAACAGCAAAATATAACAAAAAAATAAAGTCGTGGGCTAAAGCCCACTGGGACGCTAACACGCAGGGCCACTTCGTTATTATGCCCTACGTGTTATCGCCCCTTATTTAAAAGTTATACGCAATAGGTCAGAATAACTTTTTAACATCGCGGTAAAAGTTTTCATGAGAACCAAGAGCTATTAATTCAAGTATTACAGTGCCGTCCTCGTAGCTGTAACCTAATAAGGTTAACTGCTTAACCATCTTGAACTTGTACACGCGAAGAAAAGCAAGGTCGCCTTTTTTCTGTTCACCTAGAAGAGGATCATCCATCAGTTCCTTTACAGCTTTATCTAAGTCTTTTTTCTGATTCTTATGTAACTTCTTTACTGCTCTCTTAAAATTAGCTGTCTGTAAAACACTCGTAATCTTAGCCAAAATCGTAAGGCTCCAATTTTCCAGCCTCTTTTTCCGCTTTGGAAATAATTGCCTGTTTCACGAATTCGTATGGTAAATCAGGATTATCTTCCATCATTTCACCTATTTTTGCCCAGTGCTCAATCTGTTTTGGCATAGTTCGGTTCAGTGCTTTGCCCATAATAGTAGCTTTCTCAACTAGATCTTGGTCTAGTCTTACGCTCGCGGTTGCCATAATATGTCTCCTAATAGTTCATTACCATATTGTAGCAATGCGCTACAGGTGTGGCAAATTGCGTATAACAATCGCATCAACACTCGCTGCGCTCGCTAGGGACAAAAATACGTAGGCTCCCAGCGCTTCGCTTGGTATTGTAGCCTACATATTTTTGCCCGTTATGCGGGTGTTAGGTGTCAGGGATGAAAACAATACTACTGTCATTTTTTATCATTATATTAGTTGGGTGCACATCAGTCGCCAAACCTACTATTCATCTCCATTCAATCGGAGTTAATAAGACAAAGTTAGCTAACCTGAGAATCAAATTAGAAAAAAGTGGATATACCGTAGTAACTGGCAATCAAGACTTCTCTCACTTCTTATTTACGCCACTTATAGTTGTTCCAAAAAATTCAAAGTTCAGCACTCCAGAACTTCAACAACAAATAACCAATACTTTAGGCTCTATCCCAATTGTCAAACGTGGTAACTTTAAAAACCATAAGTATTCGGGCGACCATATTGGTGTATATCTTCGGGGAAACAATGCCACCTAACAACTCAATAAACTCGCTCACTTCGTTCGCTGGGACGCATACACGCGGGGCGGCTTCGCCATTATGCCCCACGTGTCTGCGCCCGTTATTGAAAAGTTATATGCTTTTCAGGAAGCTCATCAATAAGGAATTCTATGAATCTAAACGCTACATTTTGGGGGCAAGCACTCTTCATCCTCGCTTTAGTTGTAATTTTTCTTACCATCAAATTTGCTAAAGGAAAGGCTGACAATATCGGGTTGGTTGCCATTTACGCCTTCTTGCTCAACTTCTTGATTCCACCTGTTGGGTGGTTCTATTGTTACCGATGGGCAAATAAATAATTACCTAAAACAAATATCATCCTCTATGTAGCTAGGGTTTGTTTTTATTAAAGTGGATGTGTAAAAGGTTTTAAATTGTACGCATATAACAACTCAATCAACACACTCACTTCGTTCGCTGGGACGCATACACGCGGGGCGGCTTCGCCATTATGCCCCACATGTCTGCGCCCGTTATTGAAAAGTTATGTGCCAGAGAGGAGTTTGAATAATGTGGGCTAGTGGAACAGCTAAAACAACACAAATTGGTTACATAAATTCGAATAATCAAAAAAATCATGGCACTCGTGGCTTAAAAGGCTCGGATCACAACTCCGTCTCATACAAGATGGAATGTTTGTCACCGGGTTGCGGTAATATTTATGGGGCAAACGGTACAGACATTTTCCAACGTAAATGCCCAAAGTGTCAGGGTGGAAAGCAAGGAATTGATTATTAGTCGATTTTAAAGGTAATGGATAAAAATGGAATTTATAAATACGCTTAGTAACAACTCTGTCATCGGCGCATTTGTTGCTGGCGTGGCTGTATTGATGTGTGTTTCACTTTTTAAGTGGATTAACCGTCGCTTTTGTAAGGCTCCGAAAGTTTTCAAAACACTGGAAGCTGGTTTAGAAAAACACAATTGCAAGTTTCTTCCTACTTCCTATTTAGCCTCAGAAACGAATTACACCGTATCAGAAGTGGAAATACTGTGCACAATGCACCCTAAAATTATAAGAAATAAGAAGCAATTAGAATCGTGGTGTATTAAATAAGCGTGGCACATAACAAAAAAATTAAGTCACTCACTTCGTTCGCTGGGACGCATACATGCGGGGCGGCTTCGCCAATATACCCCACATGCCGGCGCCCCTTATTTAAAAGTTAGTAGCCATATGAAAATGGAGACAGCAGTGGAAATAGATGAAGATAAAATCGATGAAGCGGCACTTGCTCTGTTTTACCTTACTCTGCACGACAAGTTTGGTAGGGCTTGGAAGCAAATAGATTGGAGTATCACCGACCGACTTTATGAAAAAGGTTATATTCACGACCCTGTTGGCAAATCAAAGTCTGTTGTTTTAACTGAAGAAGGGCTCGCCAAATCAGAAGAGCTATTCAAAAAGTTATTCGTCAAAAGTGAGTGAGTATTGTGCGTATAGCTCAGCTGTTACTCTAGGATGTATCAGCGTGGCAACTAACAAGCCAATTAACGCACTCACTTCGTTCGCTGGGACGCATACACGCGGGGCGGCTGCGCCATTATGCCCCACATGTCTGCGCCCGTTATTGGAAAGTTAGTTGCCAAGGGCCATATGAGAAGCCTTCAATTACTTAGTTTATTATCTTTATTTATATCGGTCTGCTTATCGTATTGGGTCTTAGCTCCAATAGAACCTGACTCAAGCGGGGCATCTGCAGGTGCTGCTGGCCTCTTATTAATGTTTATAGTGCTTCCACTATTTTGTTGCTCAGCTTTGGGCTCTATCACTTCGACAGTTGCGCTACTAAGCCCTAAAATACGAAAGACTTTTAACTTTACAGGTTTGTTTTGGCGCTTTATTTGGTTTCTCAACGCCATTATATCTTTAGGCTATATCGCGTTTGGGCTATATGTGACATATGCTAATATTTTCGGCTAAGGCAACTAACAAAACACTAAAGGCACTCGCGCTGCTCGCTGGGACGCTAACACATGGGCTGCGTCACTTCGTTCCTAATTTTAGCCCATGTGTTATCGCCCCTTAGTGGGGTGTTGGTATGACTCCCTTTGTCAACCCTGAACGAGCGCTTCCCTGACACTCTTTCAGCCCATAATTAGCTTTGTTTTTCGCTCATAATAAATGAACTAACGCACCGGGTGAGGCAGTAATGTCGTCGGTTAGTATGCTGGTATTCGTAGGTTACTCATTCGTTGAATGAGCAGAGCTGACCTTACATGTTCCGCCGTAGCACCTTCTCATCAGTCTAGGCTCGTGGATCAATCATGATTAAGTGATTGCCATCATAACGCCCTCGTAGGTTGTGCCACATTCCGCGGCCTGATCCGAATGCGTTAGCTCAAACTCGTTTATCATGCAGGTACTCGGCTCAGCCTTAGTTTTGGATTAACCGGTGTAAGTACCACTTCTTTTGCGATAGCCCAGATATATGCGGCCATTTCTCTGGCTATCGCGGTAATGATTAAATTGTAGTGTTTACCCTTTTTACTCATGCGCTGATAGCGTTTGCACAAACGCAGCTGAGCTTTCCAGGCGATATCAACAATGTCTTTGGATAAACCTTCTTGCCTTAACTGTAATTCGGTAGAGACATTCGCTGGATACCGGTAGCTATGCGCTCCTTCAATCAGTAAACGCCTTGCTCTGCCGTTGCCGGCTTTGGTAATGGCTCCTAAGTGTCGCTTTCCACCTGATGATTGTTCACTGGGAACTAAGCCCAGATAAGCCATGAGCTTTCTTGGGTGGTCGAAGCGATGTAGATCACCGAGTTCCGCCACAACACCAACGGCGACTAATAATCGAACACCGCGCATCGCTTGAATGGCTTTCACTACTGGATAATAACGCCATTGATGAACGTGGTGAGTTAATTCATTATCTAGCCTTTCCAGTCGACGGATGCGCTCTTCTATGGTTTGCAATTGTTCCTGCAAAACTATTTGCTGCGCCGGATGAGGCAATATCAATTCTGTAAGCCAGCGAAGGTGCTTCTTCGACCAGTTAGCAGTGCCTTCATAGCGTATGTTGCTGCGAAGCAGTAACGCTTTAAGCTGGTACTTGGCTTCCTTTAAATCCTTCATTGCGGCTTCTCGAGCTCGAGATAAATCCCGTACAGCTTCGTCCTCCGGCTCTGGTACATAGATGGGGGTAAGGTCTTCAGACTTTAGTGACCTAACGAGCTTAAGGGCATCCCGTCGGTCGGTTTTAATTCGCTCTCCTGGCTTTTTTGGAATAAGAGACGGTGCCACAACATAGCAACAATGCCCCAAGCTCGTTATCAGCCGATAAATCCAATAACCACACGGTCCTGCTTCATAAACCACGTGCAGTGTCGAGCCGGGATATTTAGATTCAAACTGACGTAGCAGCTTTTTGACACTGACTTTGGAAGAAGAGATACGGCCATAATGAACCGGACTCGCCCCACGCTGTTCCTCACAATAAGCAACCTCATGAAACTCTTTATGCGTATCCAACCCTATAAAAATCATGCTATGTTTGTTCATGCTAGCCTCCAAATTGATTTAGTATTGAACAAACTAATTATGGCTCTGGCTGAAAAGTTAACCCACGAAAATGCGGGGGCTAGCACTTTTACAGGGAGTCATTGTGTCTAGGTGCCAAAGGAAATTTGAACTCATGGATATGAAATTAGCTGTAGGGTTACTTGCGTTTTCCGGCGTAATTATCGGTGCCATACTTCAATACTTTTTTACTCGCCATATTGAAAATCAGCGTCATTCCCGAGAATTAAAATCAAAAGCTTACATGGACTATTTAAAGTGTGTTTGTGATCAGGCGCAACTTAGACCCAAAATGGGAAGTCAGGAGCAAAAGGATATTTTTGCCCGCACTGGAGATGCAAAAGCCAGAATTTGCCTTTATGGTTCTAATGACGCAATCGAGGCTTTCTCTGCTTTTGAAGTACTTGGTGCCGCTATGGCTACTAGCGAGCAAAGGAAGGCATTTACAAAAATGGTTTCAATCATGCGTACCGATTCTGGTAGTACTTTGGTAAGTAATATTAATGACATTCAAAATGTGCTTCTAGGGGCTCGGGAGTAGGCACCTAACAAACCAAGTAAGCGGGACAATTACACGTGGGCTCCCGTCACTTCGTTCCGTATTATAGCCCACGTGTAATTGCCCCTTCTTGGGGCGTTATACGCAATTGGTCAGAATAACTTTTTAACATCGCGATAAAAGTTTTCATGAGAGCCAAGTGCAATCAACTCAAGTATTACAGTGCCATCCTCGTAGCTGTAGCCTAATAAGGTTAACTGCTTAACCATCTTGAACTTGTGCACGCGAAGAAAGGCCAGGTCGCCTTTTTTCTGCTCACCTAGAAGAGGATCGGCCATTAGTTCCTTAACGGCTTTATCCAAATCTTTTTTCTGATTCTGATGTAACTTCTTTACTGCTCTCTTAAAATTAGCTGTCTGTAAAACACTTGTAATCTTAGCCAAAATCGTAAGGCTCCAATTTTCCAGCCTCTTTTTCAGCTTTGGAAATAATTGCCTGTTTCACGAATTCGTAGGGCAAATCAGGGTTATCTTCCATCATTTCACCTATCTTTGCCCAATGCTCAATCTGTTTTGGCATAGTTCGATTTAGTGCTTTTCCCATGATTGTAGCTTTCTCAACTAGATCTTGGTCTAGTCTTACGCTCGCGGTTGCCATAATATGTCTCCTAATGGTTACCCATCACATTGTAGCAATACGCTACAGGTGTGGCAAATTGCGCATACCAAACGCATTAACACTCGCTGCGCTCGCTAGGGACAAAAACACGTAGGCTCCCTGCGCTTCGCTTGGTATTGTAGCCTACGTATTTTTGCCCGTTATGCGGGTGTTATATGCCAAAGGAATACGGACATTATCTGGTTTAAAAAACTCAAAAGCCCTCACGTACCTTTAGGCATTCCAATAGAAGATGGATTGGCTATATTAAAAAAGATTGGCAGCCCCGTCTTTTTTGAGTCCGAAGAGGAAAGGCAATATAAAGTTTCAAATGCAGCTTACAATGTAGCTATTTATGAAACGGATGGCATTGTTTCAAGTGCTTGGTACGACGATCCCATTGGAAGGTCTTGGAACCTTGGGAGACAGAAAAAAGTAAATCTATACCTTTCTCGCTACGACAATATCAGTAACTGGGAAGCTAGGCTCAATAATGGATATATTCAGTTCTATTTTAACGACACGCTTGGATTGAGCATGTCTTATGGGTTACACAAAGATGTCATCAGGTTTAATAAACAAGGCATATAACAAGCCAATAAACACACTCACTTCGTTCGCTGGGACGCATACACGCAGGGCGGCTTCGCCATTATGCCCTACGTGCCTGCGCCCGTTATTGGAAAGTTAGTACCCTCGGAGCAGGAAGCTTGAAAGTAAAACCATCCAAAAAGCTATATCTAAAAATGCTGAGAAGTCTTTTGATAATGAGCGTTTTATTCGGTTTTACTGCATATGTCTGGTCAACTTCAGTTTATGAATGTATTTCTATCTTTTCGTGGGACTTTTGCGGCACTATTGGCCAAGCAGAATTAATTTACCCACTTTTTGCTTTAGATGTACTGTTAGCTTTTTATTTACTTTCGCCATTTTTTACCTATTTCAGCTATCGTGAAATAATTAAAAATAGGAATAAAATTAAATAATGTTGCTAGGTAGTATTGGGTTTACGGGTACTAACAAACGCATTAACTCGCTCGCGGGCTCGCTGGGACAATAACACGTAGGCTCAGTCGCTTCGCTCTAATTTTAGCCTACGTGTTATTGCCCGTTATGCGGGTGTTAGGTGCCAAAGTATGTACGCATCATTTAAAGAAATGCCGCCTGTTTTAAAATTTTTAACGGGAATGGCAATTTTCTTTATATTTCTTTTTTTGAAAGCCACGGTTCCCGGAATGTTTGGTACTTTCACGTACAATGGTGAAGTTCTAGAATTTAATGAAATATGGAAGCGTGGTTTCGGAGTGCCGTTAATTGTAATCGGTCTTTTAGTGCCACTCTCTGGCGTATCGATTCTTTTAAAACAAAAGTACTCTCGACATTTCTATTGCTTCGCCTTAGCTATCGCAGTTTCTATGCCAGCGGTAGAAGAAAGAGATTTTTACGCATTAGTATTTTTCTTAATAGTTCCAGTTGCCGCTGCGGTCTATCTTTTTTCATTCAATGAAGTTCGGCGGTATTATGGCACCTAACAAAAAAATTAAGTCACTCACTTCGTTCGCTGGGACGCAGACACGCAGGGCGGCTTCGCCATTATGCCCCACATGCCTGCGCCCCTTATTTAAAAGTTATGTTGCAAAGGAACTGCATGAATTTCACTGGTATATTTAAAACCATTTTCGGCATCGCAATAATCCAAATCATTCTCGGTATTGCTAGCGTATTTTGGAAGTTCGAATTTATGAATTCATTTACATTCCAGCTTGTTTCGAACTCTGTAGTTATTTTCTTCGCTCTGTCAGTCTTTGCATTCAAACAGCGTTATAGAACTTTACTTAACTTGATTGTCGCAGCAATTGCTCACTATGTATTGTCGTTTTTAGTAATGCTATTCTTAGCCGGTACAGTAAATTCACAAGGTGCATTAGCACTTGAATTTTTGCTTTTATGTTTCGTTGTGCCAAGTGCGTATTTAGCCGGAAAGTTTGCACAAGGATGTATTTACCCGCAACATAACAATCTGCTGTAGCCGCTCGCGGGCTCGCTGGGACACAAACACGGCGGCTGTGTCACTTCGTTCCGATTATAGCCGCCGTGTTTGCGCCCCTAAGCAGGGTGTTATGTACTTAAAGAAATATGAACCTTTTATTCGTTTGTTCAGAAAATAGATTGCGTAGTCCTACAGCCGAAGAAGTATTCTCTGAATATGACGGTGTTAACGCTATCGGATGCGGCACCAACCTGGATGCTGAGACACCTTTGTCTGGCGATCTCATCGAGTGGGCTGATGTTATTTTTGTCATGGAAAAGTCCCACAAAAATAAAGTATCGAAAAAATATAAAGAACTACTACAAGGCAAAAAATTAGCCTGCTTGGATATACCAGACAATTATGATC
>NZ_JBHNYX010000071.1:0-14111 GCF_054960505.1 Alteromonas sp. G4i13
AGGGCGATATTTATCGCCCTTTATTTTTAGCTCTTATCAAAATTACCGGTTTATTTGTTAACTGCGCCAGAACGTAGGTGAGAACAAAACCAGCAATGAGAAGACCTCTAGTCGCCCAAATACCATGGCAATCACCAGTATCCATTTGCCTGCGTCAGTAACATCAGCATAGTTGGCCGCTACGCTGCCCAATCCCGGACCTAAGTTATTCAGCATGGCCGCAGTAGCGGTAAAGGCGCTTAGGTTATCTAAACCCGTGGCAATCAAGCCTATCATAATGATGACAAACACCACTGCATAAGCTGAAAAGAACCCCCATACGGCCTCTACTACTCTGTCAGGCATGGCACGGTCGCCAAACTTAACGCTGTATACCGCTTTCGGGTGAATTAGCCTATCAACCTCACGCTTGCCTTGTAGAAACAGTAAGCACACGCGTACTACTTTTAAGCCCCCACCCGTGGAACTTGCGCACCCGCCGATAAAGCTTGAAAAAATAAGCATAATAGGGAGGAATGCCGGCCAGACTGAAAAATCAGTGGTTGCAAACCCTGCAGTGGTACTAATAGATACCGCTTGGATCATAGCTTGGTCTAAAGCCTGCTCTGCCGAGCTATAGTAGCCTGATAGCGTAAGTACTAGGAAACAAATCCCGATGAGTGAGGCTTGAATGATAAAGAACGCCTTAAACTCTGGATCGTTAAAATAGCCTTTAACCGAACGAGAGCTCACCGCCGCATAGTGTAATGAGAAGTTTAACGCAGCAATAAGCAAAAACACGGTACACACCACGTTTACCATAGGACTATTAAAATAGCCTAAGCTGGCGTCGTGGTTCGAAAAGCCACCAATAGCAACCGTTGAGAAAGAATGGCAAATCGCATCAAAAACATTCATTCCCGCAAGCCAGTATGCACCGGCACATGCAATGGTTATGGATAGGTAGATGTACCACAAATGCTTTGCCGTATCGGCAATACGCGGAGTCATTTTATTATCTTTAACTGGGCCAGGAGTTTCTGCCCGATAAAGCTGCATGCCCCCTACTCCAAGGATAGGTAGAATGGCAACTGCGAGTACGATGATACCCATGCCGCCTAACCACTGAAGCTGTTGACGGTAAAACTGTACTGAGTGAGGAAGAAAATCTATCCCCTCGATAACCGTAGCTCCAGTTGTAGTCAGGCCAGAAAATGACTCAAAGAAAGCATCGGTTACCGTCATGCTTGGTTGCTCTAGCAAGATAAGTGGAATTGCCCCCACGCTTGCTAGTACTGACCAAAACAGCGCAACAATCAGAAACCCTTCTCGTGCTCTTAAGTCATTTTTCTGCTGACGGTTGGGATACCACAATGCCATACCGCCGATGACACAAAATATAAATGCGAGGATAAAAGGCAGGCCACTGCCATCTTGATAAATCAACGACACGATAGCGGGTGGGATCATGGTTACGCTAAAAAGCGCAATTAATAACCCAAGTATTCGTATGATGGCACGGTAGTGCATTGTTTGTTATGCCTTTATTTTTATAGTGCGCATAAGGACTACTGAGCCCTAGTTACAATGTGCTTTTTGATACGGTTTCAAAAAGCGAATCTATCTACGTGAAACAAGGTAGATGAAATCCTATACGTTACGCATAGGGTTTTGATTATAGGACTATAATGAACAAGGGGAAACCTTTGTCTCCCCACTACATTAGGCTAATTACACATAAAGGCACCTGATCTTTTCACTAGGAAAAAACCAACCACTTTTATTTTTTTAGTTTCTTATTTCATAGCAAGCACGGTTTTAACCATTTTAGTAATACTCGCATTGGCTTCACTAATGCTTTGCGCCAGCATATACGCAGGTGTAGTAACAAGCTTTGCGTCATTATCAACAACCACCTCATCAACCGGGCACTCTACATGCGTTGCTCCTAATGCATTCAACCCACCAGCCGTGGCTTCGTCATTGCCAATGGTCAGTTTAGTTTTGTTGCCATACACTTTTGCTGCTAGCGCAGGTGCAATACACGCGTACGCTGCGGGCTTTTTAGCTTGTGCAAAGGCTTTGCACACTGTCAGCACCTCTTCGTTAAAGATACAATTTTCACCGTCTACAGCAAACGTGCACAGGTTCTTCGCAGCGCCAAAGCCACCAGGTAAAATAAGTGTGTCAAAAGCAGTTACGTCGCACTCAGTCACGGGTTTTATATCACCTCGGGCAATACGGGCCGATTCTACTAACACATTTCGTGCTTCACCTTCTGATACCTCACCGGTTAAGTGATTGACTACATGCAGTTGGTTTACATCTGGAGCAAAACACTGGTAAGACGCGCCTTCTTGCTCAATGGCTAAAAGTGTCAATACCGCTTCGTGTAACTCAGCCCCGTCAAACACACCACTACCACTTAAAATAACGGCTACTTGTTTCATATTGTCCTCCATAGACGCTATGCCATCTACTTATTCAAAATTTGGCTATTAAACACACAACTGTTCAAAAAAAGTTCTTAATAATACGTGTATACATTGTTAATGGTTATGCTACATTACTTGACCAACTTGGTTAAACCAAAAATAAACGTACACCAAGTTATCCACATAAAATGGAATGATAAGTAGCAGGTACGCTGTTTTCACACCTAAGTCTCATTCCCTTATTTTTCTTGATTTGAAAGGTGATCTTTAACTTGACAAAGATCATACGGATCACTGTGCCCAAAATTTTAGATCACAAAGTTATCCACAGGCGAAATGCGATCCGCTATCGACCTTAATGTTCCTTCATGATATGGCGATCTGCCCTAGCCTGTGGCATCCTTGCGCTCATATTCTCTATTGGAAAATCGCCATCTATGCCTGATTCTAAAAAGCCTCCATTTATTCTTGTCGATGGATCGTCATATCTTTTTCGTGCCTTTCACGGTTTACCACCATTAACCAACTCAAAAGGCCAAGACACCGGTGCTATTTATGGTGTTGTGAACATGCTTAAAAGCTTGATCAAACAATACAACCCGACGCATATGGCGGTGATTTTTGATGCTAAAGGCAAGACCTTTCGCGATGACATCTATAAAGAGTACAAAGCGAACCGTCCTCCGATGCCGGATGAGCTAAGAAGCCAAATCGAACCGTTGCACGCCATCATTAAAGCAATGGGTTTACCTGTTATTGTTGAGTCGGGTGTAGAAGCTGATGACGTGATTGGCACGTTAGCCAAACACGCCACAGAAAAAGGTATTGATACCCTTATCAGCACCGGCGATAAAGACATGGCGCAACTAGTAAATGAACATGTCACCTTAATCAACACCATGACAAACCAACTGATGGATGTCGAAGGTGTAAATACGAAGTTTGGTATTCCACCGGAGCTTGTGATCGACTTCCTTGCGCTTAAGGGCGATAAAGTCGATAACATCCCAGGTGTACCTGGTGTAGGTGATAAAAGTGCACAAGCCTTGTTAAACGGTATTGGCGGTATCGACGACATATATAAGAACCTGGATAAAATTGCAGATCTGTCGTTTAGAGGCAGTAAGTCGATGGCGGCTAAAATGCAGGAATACGAAGAGCAAGCTCGGCTTTCTTATACCCTAGCTACTATCAGCATCGATCTTGACCTTGACTATGATGTCGAAGCTCTTATGCCTTGCCAAGCCGATAACGAACAACTTCGCGATCTGTTTGCCGAATACGAGTTCAAACGCTGGCATGCAGAAGTAAGCGCGCTAATAGCCGGCGGAGATACCTCTGGTGCCAATGCAAACACCAACGAAGAAAAAAGCGATAGCGCAGAAGAGAGCGAACAAAGTGAATCGGTAGAGATAGATAAGTCGAAGTATGAGACAGTGCTTGATGAGGAACGCTTTAATGCGTGGGTCGCGAAGCTAGAAAAAGCCGAGCTAATCGCTTTTGATACCGAGACAACCAGCCTTAACTACATGGATGCGGAGTTAGTTGGTGTTTCATTTTGTATAGAGGAAGGTGAAGCAGCTTATGTGCCTGTTGCTCACGATTACCCAGATGCACCCGCCCAGCTATCACGAGAATTCGTATTAGACGCATTAAAACCTATTTTAGAATCGGACACCGTGATCAAAGTAGGTCAACACATAAAATACGACAAAAACGTATTAGCGAACTATGACATTACCTTAAACGGCATTGGCTTTGACACCATGCTTGAGAGCTATGTACTAAACAGTACCGCGCAGCGCCATGATATGGACTCACTTGCCCTAGCCTACCTTGGTCATAAAACTATTCACTTCGAAGAGATTGCGGGTAAAGGCGCAAAGCAGCTAACGTTTAATCAAATTAGCCTTGAAGAAGCTGGGCCTTATGCCGCAGAAGATGCTGATATCACACTTCGCTTACACAACGCTATTTGGACTAAGTTGAAAGAAATTCCTGAGCTTAAAAATCTATTGATAGATGTTGAGGTTCCCCTAGCCTGTGTACTTTCTCGCATGGAACAGGAAGGTGTATTGATAGACAGCCAAAGGCTGCGTCAGCAAAGCCAAGATCTTGCCACCCGGATTGCCGAGCTTGAAAGTGAAGTACATGAGGAAGCTGGCGAGCCATTCAACTTAGGTTCTACTAAGCAGCTTCAACATGTCTTGTTTGAAAAAATGTCGCTACCGATCATCAAGAAAACGCCTAAAGGGGCGCCGTCTACTTCTGAGGACGTACTGCAAGAACTTGCGCTTGAGTACCCGTTGCCGAAGAAGATCATGGAATACCGTGGCCTAACCAAGCTAAAGAATACCTACACGGATAAACTTCCTAAGATGATCAATCATCGTACGGGTCGAGTGCATACTTCTTATCACCAAGCAGTAACCGCCACGGGACGACTCTCTTCCACCGATCCTAACTTACAGAACATCCCTATCCGAAATGAGGAAGGTCGCCGCGTACGTCAGGCATTTGTACCAAGAGAAGGAAATAAGTTCGTCGCTGCCGACTACTCGCAAATTGAATTGCGAATAATGGCTCACCTTTCGGGTGATAAGGGTCTATTAGACGCCTTTGCACATGGCAAAGATATTCATAAAGCTACAGCGTCTGAAGTGTTTGGTGTTCCACTAGATGAAGTAACCACTGAACAGCGTCGCAGTGCAAAAGCGATTAACTTTGGCTTAATTTACGGTATGAGTGCCTTTGGGTTGTCGAAGCAACTTAATATTCCACGTAATGAAGCACAAAAATATATGGATCTTTACTTCGAACGCTACCCAGGCGTGCTTGAGTATATGGACTCAACGCGTGAGAGCGCCAAGGATAAAGGTTATGTAGAGACCGTATTTGGTCGCAGACTTTATTTGCCTGATATTAAAGCCAGTAATGGTGCACGTAGAAAAGGCGCAGAGCGCGCAGCGATAAACGCGCCTATGCAAGGCACAGCGGCAGACATTATTAAGATGGCAATGATCAAAGTTGATGACTGGATTAGAAAAAATGCATCTGATGATGTGACA
The DNA here is from genome assembly GCF_054960505.1 of Alteromonas sp. G4i13. Classification (NCBI taxonomy): domain Bacteria; kingdom Pseudomonadati; phylum Pseudomonadota; class Gammaproteobacteria; order Alteromonadales; family Alteromonadaceae; genus Alteromonas; species Alteromonas sp. G4i13. The sequence continues at coordinate 5,483 of NZ_JBHNYX010000071.1, forward strand.
ATGATGATGCAGGTGCACGATGAATTGGTTTTTGAGATAAAAGAAGACAAAGTGGAAACCTATGTCTCTACTATTACTGCTCTTATGGAAAGCGCAGCTACGCTAAATGTTCCGCTGGTTGTTGAGGCTGGTGTGGGCGAAAACTGGGATGAAGCGCACTAGTTTGGTAATTAGATTACAGTTTTTACATTAAAAGGCGCGTTATATTCATTAAATTTGGTAATTTAATTACATAACACCCTTGCCTTTTCTGTGCTTTGTTGTAATATTACACATGTAGGGTACAGAGGTGAGAAAGCTGTTTTCAAACCTTTGCTTTAACCCCGACAGTTTTGTCGGGGTTTTTTTATATCTGCGGAAAATAAATAATTCAAAAATATCAATAACTTAAAAAATAAAGCGAATTTTATTTTAATTTTTCTGAACTTCTCTATTTATCACGACTCTATATCAACGGTTTTTATGTGTTTTCTCTCAGTTTACGCCTCGCTCTATGCGGGGCGTTCTTTTTTCTAACACCCCATCATACCTATCCATCGGGCACGTCAGATCAGCACAAACGGTAAGGGTGAATTGCGCTACTGTACTTCGCTATCAGAATCTTCTGTTTCGTCTTGTTTATCTAAGCCAAACCACGTATCCAAAATACGCTCTAATTCGGGTAACCCGTGCTTATTTAATGACGAGAAGGTTTGCACGGTAACATCGCCCATAAATGCCATCGCAGCTTCACGCGCCATTAACAGCTGTGCCTTTCGCTTACCGCTTTTAAGTTTGTCGGCTTTAGTGAGAAGTGCCAGTACTGGAATATTTGAGGCTACTGCCCAATGGATAAGATCTTGGTCTAAATCTTTGAAGGGGTGACGAATATCCATTAAAACGACTAATCCTTTAAGGGACTTGCGCTTTTGAAGATATTCACCAAGTGACGCCTGCCACTTCTTTTTCATGGCTACTGGCACTTTTGCAAAGCCATATCCTGGCAAATCAACCAAGCGTAAGTCTTCTTCTAATTCAAAGACGTTGATCAATTGGGTGCGACCCGGTGTTTTACTGGTTCTTGCCAAGTTCTTCTGACGAGTTAACGTGTTAAGTGCACTCGATTTACCCGCATTAGAGCGGCCCGCGAACGCTACTTCAATTCCGGTATCATTCTTTAAATGACGAATATCAGGTGCGCTCGTAAAGAATTTTGCTTTGGTGTAATACGACATCTAGACTTACCTCCACATGCGTCTCAACCTTCGGTTTACAGTTTTTTAATGAATAAACCAACTAAAAACCATAGTTTTATCATGGAATAGGTTTTTCTGACGCGTTAAATGTGTAAAATACGCATGATATCACGTATATCACGCGAGCCGTTGGATCCATTTAAGAGATTTATTATGAAAAAACTGTGTTTGTTGGTATGTATGTCTTTAGGTTTAAGCGCAACTGCTATGGCAGAAGGCGACGCCGAGGCAGGTAAAGCGAAATCTGCAGTATGTGCAGCCTGTCATGGCCCTGATGGCAACAGCATGATTGACATGAACCCAAAGATTGCTGGCCAGCATGAGAAGTACATTGTTAAGCAATTAACCGAATTTAAACTTGCCTCTCAAACAGGTGGCGAGGAAGGTCGTAATAATGCTGTGATGAACGGCATGGCTGCCCCACTTTCAGAGCAAGACATGAAAGACCTAGCCGCTTATTTCTCAAGCCAAGAGCCAAAGGCGGGTGAAACACCAGAGCAATACGTTGAAGCTGGCCGTGCATTGTACCAAGGTGGCGACGAGTCTCGAGGCGTAACTGCATGTATCGCGTGTCACGGTCCTAAGGGCAACGGCATGGGCTTAGCAGGTTTCCCTGATATCAGCGGTCAACATGCAACTTACACTGCAGCTCAATTGAAAGCATTCCGTTCAGGCCAACGTCACAATGACATGAATGGCATGATGCGTGATATTGCGATGAAATTAACCGACGAAGATATTGAGATTTTATCTAACTATATCGCGGGCTTACACTAAGCATTACCGTTTTTGCATATTGTTGTTAAAAATTTGTTACCGAAAAAGTTGTATTTTGAAATTATTCGTGTAATCTAACGGCGTAGTTTGTAGGTGCCTTTGAAAAGCTACAAGCTAAATAACAAGAATAATAATAAAAATGCAGCATGGAAGACGGGATAAAGAGCCACGAGGGCCAAAAACAACAATACAGCTCTGCTAACAATAAAAATAAGGGGAGCACGGCTAGGGAAGCAAAATACACATAGAAGTGTATAACGGGAGAGGTGTCATCTGACACTCATACAATGTAAGGTGATGGTGAGAACCATCACCTTTTTCTTTTTTAAGCCCCTTATTATTGTTCACTTTCCTATGTACTGTCCTTTATGCAAAAGCGCTAACGCGCCATCTCACTATCACTCAGATAAAAAGCGCGATTACCTCCAATGTAATCAATGCAAACTCGTTTATGTTTCTCCTGAATTCTTACCATCTAAAGAAGTAGAAAAGCAGGAGTATGACCTTCACGAGAATAGCTTTGAAGACGAAGGGTATCGAAAGTTTTTAGGAAAGGTTTTAACGCCACTTACACCTTTTATAAAAGACATGAAATTTGGTGAACTCCGAGGACTAGACTTTGGCTGTGGCCCTGCGCCTGTTTTAGCAAGTATGCTGGAAGAAGAAGGCGTTAGGATGAATATGTACGATCCCTTCTATGCACACAACTTATCGGTACTTGAGCAAAGCTATGACATAGTGACATGTACAGAGGCTATAGAACACTTTCACGCCCCTCATGTGGAATGGGCGCTTTTTAACAAACTTGTAGCTTCTGGTGGCGTTCTTGCCATCATGACCAAGCGCGTACTTGATAAAGCCAGGTTTGCAAATTGGCACTATAAAAACGACGTCACCCACGTTAGCTTTTTCAGCGAAGCAACCTTTCAATATTTGGCACAACGAGATGGCTATGATGTCACTTTTCCTGCCAGCGATGTCGCTCTATTGAGAAAGCGCTGAAACAAATTCCCGTAATACTTTATGTTCCCCGTATTGATTTTGCACTGCATACCCAAAGATCAATACGTAGACACTAATTCGCGCTATAATAGCGCTGTTTTTTCACTCTCTTTGTTATTTGGAAATTATGGCACGTTCAAAGAAATCACGTAAAGTCGGCCTAATCGGCGTTCGTAAAGATCCTGACTTTAAACCAAGCGAAAACCGTAAATCAGACTCGCCTCGCCCTAAAAAGCATAAAGGTAAGCCCGCTGGTAATCGCCACAATGTTGAACAGAAAAAAGTGACGGGCAAAAAGAGTGCTGAGAATAAAGATCCGCGCCACGGCAGTAAAAAGCCTATTCAGCTTGTAAAAGCAGTGACGCCCACCCCTGCTCAAAAGAAAAAGTACGCCACACCAGCCCAAGAACTGGCAGCGCTTGAAGCAGATCAACGCTTGTCAGATTTACTCGACAAACTTGACGACGATAAACCGCTCACCCGTGAGCAACAAGCTTATGTCGACGAGAAGATGGCACGCCACCGCATTCTTTGTGACCTATTAGGAATAGTAGAAGAGGATGATGAAGACGACGATATGGATCCGTTTAATGATTTAGACGCTATTAATATCGACGACTTTAAGCACTAATAAAAAACGGGAAAGAGTCATGCTTTGGGCAGTACTTTCAGGCATCGCGCTACTAATTATTCTTGCGCTAGGTTTTTACGCAGGCAAACTGCTGTTTATGTTAAAACAACAAAAAGAGCGACAAGAAGCGGCAAGGCAGTCGCGCGTAGCCACTATAACCGACAGTATTATAGTAATAGCTAAGGCGATGGAGCAGCAGCAATGTGATTTGTCAGAAGGCGTAATTCGCATCGTGAACTTGCTTAACGCGCTTCCAATAAGTACTCCGCCTGATTTTAAAGCGCAGTATCCCAACATTCATGCACTATTCACAGAGGTAAGCGGTTTTGCAATTTTAGAAGCAAGGCAACAGCTACCTAAGAATGAGCGAAGAAAGCAAGATATCGCTCGCGAGCAGATTGAATCGGAGTACGAATCTAAAGTGTTGGACGAATTACCACCGCTGAAGGCGTATTGTGAGACACTTATAGCCACTAAATAACGAGTAAGCGCTACGCTGATTTAAAAGATAAAATCTGATGCAATCAATATCGAAAATGGCCGAGTACAGTATGTAGTCGGCCATTTTTTTAACCCGGTTACCTTTGCCTATATCACTTTATCGCGAGCTCGCAGGTACGCTCGTAGCAATGACACCCTACCTCGTGGTCATTGACCATACCTACAGCTTGCATAAAAGCATAGCAAATCGTTTCACCTACGAAATTAAATCCGTGCTTTTTAAGTGCTTTTGACATTGCTTTAGACGCATCGGTTGATGTGGGTGCTTGCCTGAAGTCTTCCCATGCATTAATGACCGTACGTCCATCTGTAAATTGCCAAATAAAATCACTGAATGGCTGCGACGCTTCGATAGCTAAAAAACCCTTGGCATTTTTGATAACCGACTCTATTTTGAGCTTGTTTCTGATTATGCCGCTATCTTGCATAAGTCTGTCGACATCAGCGGGGCCCATCTTCGAAATTTTCTCAGGGTCGAACTGATAGAATGCCTGTTCAAAATTCTGCTGTTTTTTCAAAATGGTCAGCCAAGATAAACCAGCCTGTTGTCCATCGAGGCATAACTTAGCAAACAACGCGCGACTATCTAGCTCGGGTACACCCCATTCGTTATCATGATACGCTAAATAAATAGGGTCGCTGCTTACCCAACCGCAGCGATGCAAAGGCATATTTTTTTCTATTTTTGTTTGATTGGGCATGGCTTAAGATTAAATCCTTGTTGTGAAGTGGCATATTGGCTTTATTCGTGACGTTTTTTCACCCTTTACACCTACATACTATGCCTCACAAATTGTATACTATCCCACCTTTATTTTAAGTCAGATAACTAATAAGCAGCGGATGTATGCAGAAATACGATATTAAGACCTTTCAAGGGTTGATCCTTGCGCTTCAAGATTATTGGGCGCGTCAGGGCTGCGTTATTATTCAGCCTCTGGATATGGAAGTGGGTGCCGGTACTTTTCACCCTATGACGTTCCTACGTTCTTTAGGTCCAGAGCCAATGAGTAGCGCCTATGTTCAACCGTGCCGTAGACCAACCGATGGTCGTTACGGTGAGAACCCAAACCGCTTACAACATTACTATCAGTTCCAAGTAATGCTTAAGCCTTCACCTGACAATATTCAGGAGTTGTACTTGGGCTCTTTGAAAGAGTTAGGATTCGATCCGCTGGTTCATGACATTCGCTTCGTAGAAGACAACTGGGAATCACCCACGCTTGGTGCGTGGGGTCTAGGTTGGGAAGTGTGGCTAAACGGTATGGAAGTAACTCAGTTTACCTACTTCCAGCAGGTAGGCGGTCTAGAGTGTAAGCCTGTTACCGGCGAAATTACCTACGGCTTAGAGCGACTCGCCATGTACGTTCAAGGTGTAGATAGTATCTACGACCTGGTTTGGACTGACGGCCCTATGGGCAAAGTGACCTATGGCGATGTGTTCCATCAAAATGAAGTAGAACAATCGACGTATAACTTCGAACACGCCAACGTTGAAGCCTTATTTAGAACCTTCGACGAATGTGAAGCAGAAAGCAAAAAGCTTATCGAAAACAACCTCCCACTTCCTGCCTATGAGCAGGTTATGAAAGCGTCACACGCATTTAACTTGCTTGATGCTCGTCATGCTATCTCAGTGACTGAACGCCAGCGCTATATTCTTCGCGTTCGAACGCTAGCCAAAGCGTGTGCAGAAAGCTATTACCAAGCACGTGAAGCACTTGGCTTCCCACTATGTAACAAGGAGGCATAAGCGTGCGTACAGAAAATTGTTTAGTTGAATTAGGTACTGAAGAACTCCCACCAAAAGCGCTTAAGTCTTTAGGTGAAGCCTTCGCCACGCAGTTTGAAGCTGCGCTTACGCAAGCTGACTTAAGCTTTGATTCAGTCAGCTGGTTTGCAGCCCCTCGCCGCTTAGCCGTTTATGTTTCAGGTCTTGCTGAAGGTCAGGCTGACAAAGTAGTAGAGAAACGCGGCCCAGCAGTATCAGCCGCGTTTGACGCCGACGGTAATCCCACTAAAGCAGCACAAGGTTGGGCTCGCGGTAACGGCATTGACGTTGCTGACGCAGAACGCCTTGTAACTGACAAAGGAGAGTGGTTACTTCATAAAGCCCACGTTCCAGGGCAATCAGTTGCAGAGCTTCTAGAAGGGCTGATAAACCAAGCGGTAAGCAAGCTACCTATTCCAAAGCCAATGCGTTGGGGTAATTACAACACTCAGTTTATACGCCCGGTTCACACCCTTTGCGTGCTTTACGGAAGCGAGGTGGTTAACGTTTCTGTATTGGGCCTAACAAGCGGCCGCGTAGTTCAGGGTCACCGATTCCACGGCGAAGGTCGCTTTGAACTGGATCATGCTGACAATTACGCCTCTGCCCTAGAGCAACAATATGTGCTGGCAGATTTTGAGGCGCGTAAAGATAAAGTGCGTCAGCAGCTTGAAGACGCAGCGCAAAGCTTGTCGCTTAAGCCAGACTATAATGAAGACTTACTAGAAGAAATCGCGTCACTTGTAGAGTGGCCGGTTGTACTTCAAGCTGGGTTTGATGAGGCTTTCTTGGCAGTACCGAAAGAAGCGCTTATCTATACCATGAAAGACGACCAAAAATATGTGCCGCTGCTAGATAGCGATGGTGCACTTTCAAACACTTTCTTATTCGTAACGAATATCGAAAGTCGCGATGCGTCTCAAGTTATTTCTGGCAATGAAAAGGTTATCCGCCCTCGTCTTGCAGACGCTGAGTTCTTCTTTAACAGCGATAAAAAGACGACATTAGAAAGCCGCCTTGAAAGCTTAGAAACCGTGTTGTTCCAAAAACAGCTTGGTACGCTAAAAGAAAAGTCTGAGCGTATATCCGCCCTATCGGCGTTTATCGCGTCGCAAATAGATGCGAATGAAACACAAGCTGCACGAGCAGGTCTTCTAGCTAAAACCGACTTGATGTCGAACATGGTTATGGAGTTCCCTGACGTTCAAGGTGTTATGGGTAAATACTATGCTCTAAACGACGGTGAAGATGCGCCTGTTGCAGAAGCACTGTATGAACAATACATGCCGCGTTTTGCTGGTGACGCACTTCCTAGTTCAGGCGTTAGCGCGTCGGTTGCGCTTGCTGACAAACTAGATACTCTTGTGGGTATTTTTGGTATTGGCCAGTTACCTAAGGGTGATAAAGACCCATTTGCGCTTCGTCGTGCAGCTATCGGTGTATTACGTATTGTCACTGAGCTGTCACTGCCGCTAGATCTTGAAACGTTAGTAAGCAAAGCTATCGATGTGTATGGCGATAAGTTAACGAATGCAGAAACACAATCTCAGGTTGTTGATTTTGTATTGGGTCGATTTACTGCGCTCCTACAAGATCAAGCTATCGCCATTGACGTTATTCAGGCCGTTGCTGCTCGTCGCCCTACTAAGCCAGCTGACTACTTAGCCCGAGTTCATGCGGTAGATAAGTTCAGAGCATTGGAAGAAGCCGAAGCGCTAGCTGCCGCTAACAAGCGTGTTGCAAACATCCTTGCTAAGCAAAACGTTGAAGTAACAGACTCAGTGAATATTGATGAGTCACTGTTAGCCGAAGAAGCTGAAAAAGCGCTTTATGTTGAGCTGAAAGCCGCACAGAAAGAAGTTGATATTGCTGTTCCTTCACAGGACTACACGCGTATTCTTACTGCGCTTGCAACCTTACGTAATGTAATCGATAACTTCTTCGATAACGTAATGGTTATGGCTGATGACGAAGCGGTTAAGAATAACCGACTTGCTTTACTGTCGCTTTTAAGGCAACTTTTCCTTACTACCGCAGATATATCTATTCTCGCGAAGTCGTAGGCTAGTAAGAGTTAACGCGGTTTTATGCCGTGAATAACAAAGAGCCCAGCCTTAACGTTGGGCTTTTTTATAAATGGAGACGCTGTGAAAAAGTTACTAACTATTGCTTCTATATGCATAACACTTTCAGCATGCTCAAGCAGTGGAAGTTTTAAAATTCCAGAAATAGCACCGGACGTGCCTCGCATTCAATTCGAAAACATGTTTCTTAGAGGTGTATTTAACTGGTGGGAGGCTGACCCAAGTTACAAGTTCAAACGATCAAATTCAGGCTGGACAGTAGACGTTGAACTCATCGCCGACGGACAACCTTATGATTTTAGGTTGTCAGATGCAAAATGGACGCCCTCACAAAGCTGTGGCGGCAAATATAAAGGGCAGCCTGTAATGTTAGGCTCCACTGTTTATTTAGTCTGCGAACAGGGCTCAGAGAACTTGCAATTTACCCCCTCCTCAACTGGCACCTATCGCTTTACAGCAACAGCAGCAAGTGCGGGGGAAGTCGCCTTGGTCGTTTCTAAAATTTGAACTTGAGTGCCGTGTAGTAAGTAGCGGCATTCACTAATCCTCTTTTCATTGTAAAGACTCTTGCCTCATATTCAATGCCAATAAAAAGTTCTCTGTTTTATACGAGTAATTCACCTGAGCT
>NZ_JBHNYX010000072.1:0-13702 GCF_054960505.1 Alteromonas sp. G4i13
GATAATTGCCCACTCAGAAGGCGCAGGCAAGTTTCCTAGCGAAGCGTGGGAATGAACGAAGCTAGGATACTTGCCAGACCTTCCCGGAGGGCGAGTTTAATAAAAAAACCCCATGCAGTTTTCACAACATGGGGCTTTGGCTTGTTTTACAGGCCTTTAGAAAGGCAGTTGTTGGTAGGTGACCTTTCTTCTAGTTAGCCTAGATTCTTCGTGTTTTCACGGGCGACTAATTAAGTAAGTTCAAAGGTATTACTTTCCCTGTTACGGGATTAAACTCAAACGTTACTGTTCCCGTTGTCGCATTACCATTTTGATCAACGTTTGCGTCGTTAATATCACTTACAAACTGATCAATAACAACCCGGTATGACGTCGGGCCGTTAGCCCAACCATTCACGCGAACCCGATAGGTTTCTCCGGGGACAATGCCACCGCCAACTTGCTCATTAGAGCCCAAGTTGCCGGAGCTCGCCATAATATTGCCTTCGGCATCGAGCAGTTCAAAGTCAAGATCTGGCACCGCTACTACCTCAACATCAGCGCTCAGCGTTGCAACTACACTTGACGCACTTGGCAGCGCTGTAAACGGGATATCAACATAGTCAACGCCATCAACCAATGCTTCATCCGCTGCGCCAATTAAGACAACACCCGTGTGCTCCTCAATATTATGGTAAACCACAGACTGTTCTTTTGGCTCAGACGTATCAAAGGTAGGCGTTTCTCCTCTACCGGTTGACGAAGCGCCAGCTTCGTAGCCGCTGATCCGCGCTTGGAACGTAAAGAGTTTTCCATTTGGGTTATCAAACTTTAGATAACGCAGTGCAGATGTTCTGTCTACATCTAGCGATTGATCGAAACGGAACCTTGCTATGTCGCCGTTTTGACCAGTGCCACCATTATCTGCATTCAATACGGTAATACTGCCATTGCTAATATGAGTAATATCGAAATCAACTGGACCGTAAATTCTCTCGTCGCCAGTATTTATCAACGCAATATCAAAGGCAAAGATGCCGTTATTGTAGTTTACATTACCCACTTTGTAGTCAACTTGGTCACTCACATCCACCGTGTTTAAGCCGGTTGAAGCAATCCCTGACATATTAGAAAAACCAACTTGCTGATTAGGGTTAAGGCTGATTGCACGCACTACGTATTCATAGTCAAACGAGTCTATGCCTTGACCTGCACCACGCCCTAAACCTTGCCCTTTGTCTATGTAGCGATTATCGCCCACAATAAATTCAACATGGGTGAAGCCAGAGAATGTGAGGTCGCCGTCAAAGTATTCTCGGGTTGGTACACCCGTAAACAAACGCGCACTCGACCCTTTTTTGCGTTTTAGCAATTGATAAGCAAAAGCGTCAGGTACGGTTTCCCACGTAATTTCAATCGCGTCATCAGAAATGATATGCGCGTCTATAGCGTCTGGTGTCGATGGCTTAGCCTGGGTAGCCGTAAACTCGCTCACTGCCGTTGATATAGTCTGTCGACCGCCTAACGGTGCTTTCGCGTTTGCACCTAGCTCTCTGGCAGCAAAAACACGCTCAATTAATGCATGATGACGACCCGGTGAAGTTAAATCTAAAGGATCGGTAGGATATAAGGCGGCATCGGCAATTAACACTGCATCCCGTGCGCGCACGAAGGTATCTGGCGCAGATATCCCTAGCACGTACATTGAGCCTAGGAAGATACGTTCCCACGTTTCTTTGCCCAAGCTAGTTTCTTGGGTAGGATCGCCGGTAACTGGATCGGGGCGAACGAAGTCTTGTCTAGGCTGCAGCGCCACCATAAGCTCTCTTAAGTCCCACATTGCACCCGCGTAAATTTCTCCATCACGATGCACTTCAAATGCGTTGTCTCTTGTACCTAATTGTGAATAACGAATTTGGCTCTGTGCAGAACGAATAAACTCAAATGAGTCGGGATTAACCCCCTGCTCTCTTAAGAATTTTCGTAAATCGCACGAATTAACGGGGTAAGTACCTAAATCCGGTGTTTCGCCTACCGTGTATGCCCATAGGTCGGCTTGTCCTTCGTTAAGCGCGCCACCTTCTGGCTCGCCTTCAAAACCTGCGATAGGGGTAATTGTCGCATGGGTGCCTTCATGAATGGGAACCGAGAAGTCCATTGCTAGGTTGTTGAATAAGTAACCATGGCCGTAAGCTGTCGGGTTAACCACGACCTCTTCACCTGCAATTTCCTGTGATAACGGCACTGCGAATGCGTTGTCCAAACCTAATAGCTTAGCCATAAACTCAGGATCTGCTGGATTATCTGGTGGGTCGAGCACATTTGGAATATGTACCACACCAGTTAACGGTACCGCTTCGTTAGGGTAGCTATTTGGAAACGAGCCATCGCCCACGCCACGACTATGCACAGCATCGCCGTCCTTATGGAGGTAATCTAAATATTCGAGTAATGTGGTGATGTAAATAAACTGGCTGATGCCGTCAATGTGATGTGCCGTAGAAGGCGTTACATGATCATCTTCGACAGGTCTTGCCTCTATGGCAGTATCTTCACTGAAGTGATACGTGCCGGTTGCCGCTTGTGGAAAAGGCCCTTTTGTCAGCATCGCGCTTTCAATAAGCGCGTGCTTACCTGTAAGCAAACCTTCAACACCCGTCACTAAGTTAGAATCGTCAAACTTACGTAGGTTAATGCGTTCCATCCCTTTCGGTTTGCCGGTGTAGCCACCTGCATCGTCCTCTATCAAACATTCGCTTTGCATCGATGGCGTAATGGGTGGAAATGTTGGGAAATAATCCGCAGTCTGCTGAACTAAGCCAACCTGCCCCGTTTGCGTAACTTCATTTTCACCTGAAGGAAGAATGGTTTTGACCCGATCATTACGCGCCAGAATGTCTCCCGACTGGGCATCGATGACATACTCAAACACACCAAAGGGATTTGAAGAGTAATAGAAGAACTTCCATGCGAGTTTAAGTTTATTGTTATCTTGTACCACCACTTTCTGTGGCACTGGCTTGGCAAAAATGCCTAGGCTTTTCTCTATTTGAGAAAAAGCAGGGTTCAGTACATCAAGAGCTTCTATTGGCAATGCTCGCTTGTAAGACGCTAAATCGGCGGTTGCCACGCTGATCGCGCTATTAGCAGAAAGAACTTGAGAGTTAGCAATAGGTGTATTTATAGCTGTATCGGCGAACAGCGCTCTCACCACCTGAGACTCATCTATTAAGAGACCGACACCTCTATCTTTGATTTTTACACCATCAATGACTTGGTCAAATCTTACTAAATGACCACCCAGCGCTGCTTTACTACGGTGAGGGTTAAAAACAAAATCCCCGTCACTTAGTCCACCTAAAAGGGCAGAATGTCGACTAATAAAGTCAAACCCCATCTGTTCAGGCGACGTGCCTGAAACATCAATGGCAATACCAAAAACACTGTCTAAATGGCCATTAGCTGTTCGTAATGTAGATGATGGGAATGTGGTTTGCAGTTGGTCTAACGCCATTTGAAACAAGCTGTTTGCTGGCGGGTTAACAACGTTGTCAGTCAGATTTATTTCAGCAATACGGTGCGATGAAGTATCTAAGGGTGCGTGTACTTTGGAGGCGCTTGCTACGAAAGGTAAAGCCGCTGCTACCGCAGCATATATAAGGGTTCTTTTTTTCATTATTCAATCCTTAAAATTTGGAGCTATCAATGCATTCAGCATTAATACTGAGCAACGACTAGATAGCGTTAACCAAATTAGGATCGAGCAAAAAACGCCCATCCACCATAGGGGTTAACCACTAGAGTTAACTGCACCAACCAGATGTGGGAAATGAGATAGTTAATTGCGCTATTAACTTATTACAGGCTAATTAGGAATCAGAAAGCAGAGATAGTTTGCGTTCATATTCGCGAGACAACCACGAAGAAGCTTCGTCAATATCTGTGAAAAAAAGATAATCCATACTTTTGAGATCGGGGATCCTCTGAAACATTATTCCGCGTATAACAGGTCCTTTATAAACATATGCTTTCGCTATTAATCCCATATCAGGGAGCCTTTTTATAATACGCTTGAGTATGTCGAAGGCCTCAGGAGTTGCACCTTCAACTTGGCTAATATCTGCCAGAAGGGAAAAGGGTCGTTGATTCAGCCCTATGACTAGTTTAAAAAGACGATCGCTGTAGTCTTTCGCACTTTTTTCATTAAACGCGCCATAGAGTCGAGTGGTGACTACTCCGTTCTCGTACGAAATTGTTGATGAGCTCAGTATTTTTGGCATAGCCTACTTTCACAATTACTTCCTAGGTTAATAGTAGACGATAAGTTTTCGTAAATGCGAATACTCTTAAAGTTTAGGTTTATTTTTCAGCCAATGTTAACAGCGCTTCGTTATCGGGAAAGCGTTCAAGCCCCTGTTTTAGAATTGTATTTGCCTTCTCGGGCATGTTGTTTTCGCGCAAAGCTAATACGTAGTTGTGAACATACACGTGTTGGTTCTGCCCCACTTCATAGCCTTTCTTAAACCAAGCCACGGCTTGGCTGTCGTTTTGCTCTAAGTAATAATTGGCAATCAAGAAGTAACTTAACCAGTACGTTGGCCATGTATGCGACGCGGTTTCCAAAAACGCCAATGAACGCGCTTTATCTCCCACTTTAAGCATGTCGTAAGCTGCACTTACATAAGTGAACGGCGTCATCTCAGGCGAGGTTACATTAGGAGGAACTGGTGCCAAATACCAGTAATTTCCTCTTCCCCACGTTCTTTCAAAAAGTTCAAGCGACATTTCGTGATTAGGCGTAAGGCCGGTATGTAAAGTAACCGTCCCCTTATCACTATCGAACCCAATAACAACAGCGTAGTGCCATTGGGGTAATAACTGGATGGACAAATTTTGAAAAACAATTACTGGGATATCGTCTTTAACTAACGACATAATTGACGATAAAGTCCCTCGGTCAGAATATGGCAAAAAACCAAATTGTCGGGTAGCGCTCACCATTTCTAGTTGTAAACTCCCTTCTTTACTGGGAATGAATAACTTAGGCGCAATGTCATTTGGAGAGGTGCTTTCACCATAGTAACCAAACACTTCAGATAGTGTGGTAGGCCCGCAATAAAACTGTTCTTGGGGAAAAAACGGAACAGATTGAATAGTGTGAGATTCAGGTAATGAGGCAAGTCCCTCTTGCCGCAGTTTGTCAGCTTGAGGTGTGGACTGACAGCCTGAAAGCAAAAATAGAAGCGAAAGGCCTGCTAACGCGCAGGCCTTTTTTTGAACTGAATTGATCATTCAATTAGCTGTTCACTGGACGAATAAATGGGTAAACGTCAGTTACACCAATTAGGTCCAAAATTGCGATAATAGCAAGTACGGTAAGCACTGCACCCACAACGCCACCCGCTGGCGCTTGATTAATTTCATCATTTAATTGGGCAATTTCGCTGTCGGTCATGCCGTTGATTCTGGCGATAGCTTGGTTGCTATCTACACCTAAGCTAACCAATTTACTCTGCACGTCTGCACGATTAACCATGTCAATTAGCTGCTGCTTATTGTAGTGAGCGGCTTGAGTTTGCATTACGGAATCTGAGCTAATTGCTTCTGCATGCACGCTGCCTGACATTAAAACCGTTGCCGAAAAGCAACCAATCGCAATTTTTTTCAAAAATTTCATGATGTTTCCCTCTTTAAAATGCCCAGTTTTATTCTTCTTTTGCGTTACCTAACTCACGATAAACTAGAGTGAAATAAAACTTCGCACTGATTCAGCAGACGCATTTGCGCTCTGCGGTTTATTTTCAGTAGATAAGCACAGCAAGATTAAGACCAACTAAAAATGCCTTTTTTTCATTATAGACAAGATTCCATTTTTTCTCTTTAAAATAACGATTTAAGTGACCTTTATACGAAAAATGCTGATCAAAGCTTTGTTCGTTAATTCTGCATTGATGCATCACCGCGCGCTGACTTTTATGTAATATTTTCTTTATGCTGGAATTATTTGCTTGCCGCTAATATAAAAAGAGCAACAAACCATAAGGGGCCATCTGTGGAATGAGCGGGTGTTTTGAAACGCCTTTTTCACGCCTCATACCGTACGGAGTTAAGTTTGAGGTGCAATTTTTGACAAAAACACGCTATAAAAGGTTAATACTTTTTTTTAGCGTTTGGGTGAAATGCGCATCAAGCAGAATCTCATTTATTGGGTATTGGTAGCGACTGTCTGCTGTATTAGTGCATGCAGTTCAGATAAGTTTATGCGTAAAAAAGTATCTCCTTTGTCTTTGGCCGGTGCATATGGATATGGCTATTTGCCCGACTTAAGCCACTTCGACAACATACAACTGGCTGCTCGGTGCACGTCGTACGAGCAAAGTACTACACTAGACATCGCGCTTGCGCTCGATTGCTACATTACCTTGTTAAAAAGAGACAGTCTTTCCGATGCGCATCGTGCTATAGGGATCGACGGGTATAACCTCGCAGTAAACAAGTTATTCCGTCTTAGACATACAACTGACAACTTAATTCAGGTTAACTACTCGGGCCCAAGCGAACTCGATTTAGTTGCAGAAATAGAAGCCTTAGACGCTCGCCTCTCTCCTAAGGTATTTGGTGAACTTGGCGGTGCTGCAGTGGCTCGAATTAGCAACCAAGCACAGAATGGCCTTAGCCTTGACCTAAACTACCCACTAGAAGGTATCTACTCGCCTTACTCCCTTCAAGTTGAGTCGGTTGCATTGAAAGGGCTTAGAATTCACATATCCTTGCAAGCCCAACACGTCGATGTGCCTACCGAAATACTGGTTGGAAACAACACATACACGCAACGGTACTCACCTGCTGCCTCTTACCTTTCCCTATTACAAAATGCCGACATCCATAATTTCAGCTGGCTAGGATTTATTAATGCACAAGACGCTGAAAAGAGAATGGGAGTCTTTAGTATTGGAGAGCTTTATTCAGTCAAAACCCCGATTATTATGATTCATGGCCTCAATTCAGACCCGCTAATTTGGCGGTATCTCACAATGGCTATTTTCAATGACGAAGAATTATCTCAACACTATCAGATATTGCACGTGTACTACCCATCAGGCCCTCCTCCTTTCTATAACGCCATGCGAGTTCGCAATTTACTGTACAAGCTAAACCAGCGGATAGCGTCATCGGAAGGCGCTTCTTCATCTGCGGTATTGATAGGGCATAGTATGGGCGGCGTAATCGCAAAGCTGATTTCAACGCATTCAGATAACACGTTATGGGATACTACTTTCACAGAGCCTCCAGAAGCGCTACTTGCTGAAGGCGATGAAATGTTGCGAGATATATTTATATTTAATCCTGTGTATAAAGAGAATACGGTGTTTTTTCTCGACACTCCACACCGAGGCTCAGAAATAGCTAATAGCGTTATAGGATCGTTAGGCTCTTCACTCATCACACTCCCTTTTAGTTTTAAAGCGCTATTTAAAAACTTTATCGACAATGTAGGCGTGAGCAGATTAACCGCAGCTATGCTTCCTTTCTTGCAAAACTACGGGCCTGATAGCGTCCAAGTGTTACGCCCCAATCACCCGCTGATGACAGCGTTAGCCGACATTCCTGTAGAAGGCGAGAGCTATTCTATTATTGGCTCAACCAGTACCTTGTATTGCCAGTCAGAAACAGAATGCGCTGCTATAACTGACTCTGTCGTCAGTTATAGCAGCGCATATTTACCTGAGGCAAAAGACACAACTATTGTTAACTCGTCACATAACTCATTCAAAAGCCCTCAGGCAATCGAGTTTATACTTGATAAGCTTCGCCAAAAGCACATCAGCGCAAAAACTGTTCAAAATTCCCTCGACATGTAGCCCTCAATTCCTTATAGTGCGCGCGCTTTTATATATTAGTGAAGTGACAACCGCTTTCACTACTATCTCTTCTCATCGTTTTACCCCTGGATACCTGTTTTGATTACCACCGCAAATATCACAATGCAGTTTGGCTCTAAGCCATTATTTGAAAATATTTCCGCAAAATTCGGCAACGGCAACCGATACGGCCTGATTGGCGCAAACGGTTGTGGCAAGTCTACCTTTATGAAAATTCTAAGCGGTAAACTTACCCCATCGTCGGGCAACGTTTCTATGGCGCCAGGCACAAAGCTAGGTATCTTGAGTCAGGATCAGTTTGCGTTTGAAGAGTTTAGCGTAGTCGATACCGTTATCATGGGTGACCGTGAACTATGGGAAGTTAAGCAAGAGCGCGATGCCATTTACAGCAAGGCTGAAATGAGCGAAGAAGATGGCATGCGCGTGGCGGACCTGGAAACCCAATTCGCCGAGATGGACGGTTACACTGCCGAAGCCCGCGCAGGCGATATCTTAAACTCTGCTGGCATCGACGAAAGCTATCATTTTGGTCTAATGAAGGAAGTCGCACCTGGTAAAAAAGTACGTGTGCTTTTGGCGCAGGCATTATTTGCCGAGCCTGACATTCTGCTTCTAGACGAACCAACCAACAACTTGGATATCTACACCATCAGTTGGCTTGCTGAAGAGCTTAACAAACGTAAGTCGACCATGCTTATTATTTCGCACGACAGACACTTCCTAAACTCTGTATGCACGCACATGGCCGATATCGACTACGGTGAACTGCGCGTTTACCCGGGTAACTACGACGACTACATTCAAGCTGCTATGCTAGTTCAAGAACAGCTTCATGCAGAGAATGCTAAGAAGTCAGCGGAAATCGAAGAGCTACAGAGCTTCGTAGCGCGATTTTCTGCCAACGCATCGAAAGCGAAACAAGCCACCTCGCGTGCCCGCCGTCTTGAGAAAATTGAATTGGCTGAGGTAAAAGCGTCTAGCCGCCGTAAGCCTTATATTGTGTTTAACCAACATAAGAAACTTCACCGACTTGCTATTACTCTTGAAGAACTAGGGCATAGCTACCCAGCTCTTCCGCTATTCGACAACGCGAACTTGCTATTAGAAGCAGGTCAACGCTTGGCGATTATTGGTGAGAACGGGGCCGGCAAAACCACGCTTTTGAAGTGTTTGGTTAATGACATTGAACCTACCGCAGGTAGCTATAAGTGGGCTGAAAACGCTGCGATTGGTTACATTCCGCAGGATAACGCTAAATACTTTGCCGAAGATATCACTATGTTTGAGTGGATGAGCCAATGGCGTAGCCCCAAACACGATGACCTGCAAATAAAAGGTATGTTAGGACGTTTGCTATTTACGTCTGACGACTTCAACAAACGCGTGCAGGTATGTTCTGGTGGTGAGAAAAACCGTTTGCTGTTTGGAAAGCTAATGCTTCAAGACATCAACGTATTGGTAATGGATGAACCCACTAACCACATGGACATGGAGTCGATTGAAGCCTTGAACAATGCGCTATACAAGTTTGATGGCACTGTTATTTTTGTTAGTCACGACCGTGAATTCGTTTCGTCACTGGCGACGCAAATCATCGAAATTAAAGACAAGAAACTGAATCACTTCGATGGAAACTACGAAGAGTTTTTGGCGCATAAAGAAAACGCGTAATTATATATCGATGCCTTCATCAATAGATGAAGTGAGCCACATAACAAAACGGGCACTTATTTAAGTGCCCGTTTTTTGTTTCAGTATATTAAAAGCTTACTGACCAGATAAATACTTGCCAACCGCTGTCGCTAAGCGGTCAAAGTAGTTAACAATCGTATTTTTAATTGGCGCTAACTCTTGTTCCGTTATTTCATCAAAGTTATCTGGCGGTGTGAAATCTTCAACACGCTCATTTTTTAGCGCATCATCTTGAAATTCGGTAAACACTGGCAGCGTTAAGATATCAACTGGCTTGTCTAAACGCTCAATACTAACGTTAAAGCTTGCCGAAGCAATATAGTGATCGGTACCCAAAAAACTACGCGTAAACAGTCCGAACCCTTTGCTTTGATGCTCTGAACATCCATAAGTACCGCACTCGGTAATAGCCACCGTCGGCGCTTCTTCAACAATAATCACAGTGGCAATGCCTTTGTCTAACAACGATTTTCTTAACGTGTTTTGTTTGTCATTGAACGTCCCGTTATTTCCTTCACCCATCACGAAATCAAGGGCGCCTGCATCGTCAACCAAAGAAGAGATATCCACCGCAGTGAAACGACTGTTTTGCTCAATGGCTTTTTTGAATGTGCTATACAGCGTGTTGTTCAATTGCCAGTCGTAGCTATATTCTTTCGTAAAATTGTTAAATTTAGTGGTACCGATATGCGTGTGAGTGGGAAACTTTTTAGCGCTAACCCATACGCCAACTTTTGGTTTTGGTGGAGCAACTGGCTTGCTAACTGGCTCTTTAGTCGATTCGCCTTTCGTGGTTCCATCATTTACGCTGTCGCCATCTTGCACCACATCTTCTTGCTCTGTGCTTTCAGTTGGCGTGGCTTCCTCGCTATTAGGTTGAGAAGGAACGCTTTCGCCAGAATCCATACCTCGTTGCGTAACACACCCTGCAGCCAACATTAATACGGCTAACAGAACAGTAAACTTTGTCACAAACTTCATAACACTTCCTTATTTCAAAGCCATTTAAGTTAATACTAAATTTCTACCTAAAAGACCATTCTCATATTACTGAAAACGTGGGTCAGTGCATTGGCTGAATTAAGCAGTAAAAAGTCTGCGCGCTGACCTTCAGTAATGCTGCCTATGTCACTCTCTAGCCCCATAAATTGAGCCGGCGTGGCACTCGCCATTTTGCTCGCATCTTCTAACGTCACACCGCAATCATTGTGCGTATTCAAAACTGCACTATGCATATCCAAGCACGAGCCAGCCAGTGTTTTGCCGTCTGGCGTAGTAAGTTTATCGCCATGCCTAACGATCTCGGTATTAAAAAAGTGAAGACGCTCAATATCACTGCCCACATGCGCCATGGCATCGGTAACCAACATGGCGCGGTTGGCAGTTTTCACGTTTAATGCCAACTCAGCACTTTTGCGGTGTAAATGGTGATGATCGATAATAAAACCACAATATACGGTGTCATTAAGCAACGCTGCACCAACGGCTCCTGGCTCCCGGGAGGTTAATGCAGACATAGCGTTGTACAAATGCGTAAAGCCTGTAGCTCCCGCGTCGATAGCCGCCTGAACTTGTTCATAGCTGGCATTGGTGTGCCCAATTGCAACCACAACTCCTTCAGCAACCATTTCTTTTATGAAGCTAGTACTCACCGTTTCTGGTGCGACAGTAAGTAAGACTTTACCGATATCTTTGCGACATAAGGTTGCAAGCTCTGCGTCAGAAGGGGTTCTTATAAATTGTGCTTCGTGCACGCCCTTTTTTGCTTTGCTCAAAAAGGGCCCCTCAAAGTGAATCCCTTTTATTAACGCTTTAATGCACTCTGGGCCGCCCGCCATTACTTCCGCAATGGCATCGGCCGCCTGGGCCATTGTAGATGCGTTGTCGGTAATAATAGTTGGCAACATGGAGGTCGTGCCGAAACGAAGATGAGCCAGCGCCATGGTTTCTACAATAGCGGCAGAAGGGCTATGGTTAAAAAGCACACCACCACCGCCGTTTACTTGCGTGTCGAAATACCCTGGGATGAGCTTTCCGTTGTAAATACTACTGAGCTCTGCTGAGGTCGCATCACTAATACTGACTATCTTGCCGCTATCAGCTGTGATTGTCTGGTTTTCAAGCCAACCTTTTGGCGTTAAAACCTGCTCGACAGTAATCGATTCTTTCATTCGCTTTTTACTCTTTTGGCAAAGCTGATAGCGCCATATTCAGCACTTTTTAGCGGCGCTGTTAAATTAGAAGAGATAGAAGGCGAAAGTAAAGGCGTGTAAACATCAGCAAGGCCACCAACTAAACATAGCGGCAATGTAGAAGCCTGATTAATCAATGCTTCACCCAACTGATTGAGGTAATTTGCACCCTTTCGAATAAGAGAGGTCGCGGCGGCACACTGGTCTCGATAAGCCTGTATAACCACTGGGGCTATATCACCAAAATCTGCAGCGTTGTAATTTGCCACCAAGGTCACTAATTGCTGAGGTGACGCTAAATTAAGGTGTTCACAAATTCGCTTCTTTAATTCACTAACGGGCTCTACGCCGTCATAAGAAAGCAGTACATGCTTTATAGCTGATAAGCCCAACCACGCACCACTTGCATCATCGCCAACTTGCAGGCCGTAACCACCTTTGTCAGTGAACACACCCTTGTCGTAACGGGTTGCCGCTGAACCTGTACCGCAAATAATAAGGGCTCCAGACTGATTATCGTGCGCGCCCAAACAAGCGGCGTGTAAATCACTTATTACCACGGTATCAGCAAATGGGTTGTCTAACGCCAAAAAAGACTGCTTTGCTTGCGGAATATTCGCTCCTGCCAATCCAGCAGCTAGCAACACTTCTTCGCATGTAATCGGCAACGCAGTACTTTCTATTGCGTCTAACGTTGCGTCTATTACCGACCCCATTGCTTGTTCGGGGTTGGTCATTATATTTGCAGGGCCTGCCGCCCCTTCACCTAATGTATTGCCATCAATATCTTGCAACAATGCACGGCACCGGGTGCCACCACCGTCAATACCCACTACATATTTGTAACTCACGGGTTACCTGCTTCTCTAAACTATTCAATACAACTTGTTGTATGCACTTTACCACACCGATTTCACAGAATAACTTGCTTTCTTGCCAGTAAAGCAGCCTTTCACGTTACCTTAAGGCCCTTATACCAATCCGCATAGATAATTGCCCAATCAGAAGACGCTGCAAAAACGTACAGCTTGGTTCAATATACACAAGCGAATATGATCGAAGAACACAGCAGAGCAGTATCTTGATTAAAAAGGAAATTTACCTATGAATTTAAAAACCGTTATTGGCGCAATAACTCTAGCTTGTGTAGGTGTTGGTTCTACTCCTGCTTTTGCACAACAAGCTGGCGCTCAACAGCCTCAGGGTTGGATGTGGGGTTTTGGCGTCGCAGCATCGCAAGATGTATATACCGATTTTGATAATCGCGTTGTTCCTATTCCTATTATCGGCTACACCGGTGAAAAGTTACGTGTTTACGGACCATTTATTGGCTATGAACTTTTTCGCGAAAGTGGCTTTACTCTTGACGCTCAGCTTGTCCCGATCTTTGCAGGTTATGAAGAAGATGACAGTGCTGTATTTACAGGTATGGACGACAGAGATTTTAGCTACGCGGCCGGAGTTGGGCTTAACTACAACACGGGTAGCTGGGTTTATTCATTGTCAACCAATGCCGATATTCTTGGTAAGTTTGATGGCTACCAAGCGTCCGCCCGTATCGGGAAAAGGTTTAGAATAAATAACTTCATGATCGAGCCGTCTATAGGCGTAAACTACCAAGACAGCAATTACGTCGACTATTACTACGGCGTGCGCCCTGAAGAAGCCACAGCATTTCGAAGTGCATATAACGGCGATAGCGCGCTCAATACGGAAGTACGCGTTGCCATCTCAACCCGACAGTTTCTGGGCGGCATGACCCGTTTAGAAGTTGGCGCCACCTTCTTTGACGATAGCATCAGCGATAGCCCGCTGACAGACGATGATACCGCGCTTAACGCCATGCTGGTTTATACACGCTTTTTCTAGACTATTGCTAATAGCCTACTCTACAACCGCGTAGATGGCTTAAAGACAAGGTGCTAGCATCAAAAAAGCCCTCATGTAAGAGGGCTT
>NZ_JBHNYX010000073.1:0-13589 GCF_054960505.1 Alteromonas sp. G4i13
AGGGCGATAAATATCGCCCTTTATTTTTATGTCTTCAACTTTTAATCTCGCGGCACCTATGACGCTTTGCAAAAGCGCTAGCCAAAGAAAAATGCGCTGGGTTGGAACAGCTTTTCCACGTCGTTGATGTACTTCTTATCAACCAAGAACAAAATTACATGGTCGTTTGCTTCAATCTTGGTATCGCTGTGAGCAATAATCACCTGATCGTCTCGAACAATAGCCCCAATCGTGGTACCTGGCGGTAGTTTAATATCGCCTATTTGTTTGCCAACCACCTTAGAGGTATTTTCATCACCGTGCGCTATCGCTTCAATAGCCTCGGCAGCACCTCGTCGTAATGAGTACACGTTTACAATGTCACCTCGACGTACGTGAGTCAGTAGCGCCGAGATAGTGGCTTGTTGAGGTGAAAACGCGATATCTATCTCACCGCCTTGCACCAAGTCCACATAAGCACTTCGCTGGATAAGCACCATGGCTTTTTGTGCACCCATACGCTTTGCCAGCATGGCTGACATGATATTCGCTTCATCGTCGTTGGTAACGGCTATGAAAGCGTCAACTTGCTCGATATTTTCTTCACTTAGCAATTCAGGGTCAGACGCGTCACCGCTAAATACAATGGTTTTATCTAAGTTCGCAGATAAATATTTGGCCCTTTCTGGGCTGTATTCAATAAGCTTTACGTTATGATTGTGCTCTAACTTTTTCGCTAGGCCTGCACCAATCAAGCCACCACCGGCTATCATAATTCGTTTGTAGCTTGATTCGAGCTTTTGAAGCTCACTCATTACTGCGCGAATGTGCTTGGTAGCGGCAATGAAGAACACTTCATCATCGGCCTCAATAACCGTGGTACCTAACGGGCGAATAGGGCGGCCGCGTCGGTAAATGGCAGCAACCCGAGTTTCAACGTTAGGCATGTGGTCTTTAAGCGCAGATAACGCGTGGCCTACCAATAAGCCACCGTAATAGGCTTTAACCGCAACAAGGCTGGCCTTGCCTTCAGCAAACTCAACCACCTGAAGTGCACCCGGGTAGTCAATAAGACGTTTGATGGCCTTAGTTACCAACTGCTCAGGAGCGATAATGTGGTCAACGGGAATGTCTTGCTGCTTATATAGCTGCTCTTGGTAAATAATGTACTGTTCAGAGCGCACGCGAGCGATTTTAGTGGGTGTTTTAAATAGGCTGTAGGCCACCTGACAGGCCAACATATTGCTTTCATCACTATTGGTTACGGCAATCAGCATATCTGCATCTTCCGCACCGGCCTTACGCAACACATCAGGGTGTGATCCCACGCCTGTTACTACTTGTAAATCAAGACGGTCTTGAAGTGCGCGCAATATAGTGGGGTCAGAGTCAATAACCGTTATTTCGTTATTCTCACCCACTAAGTTTTCAGCAAGTGTTCCGCCTACTTGGCCGGCCCCTAAAATGATGATCTTCATCGTTATTATTTTGCCTTCATATTCGTGCAAGTCTTAACTGTGTGACGTTGCACAACTATTGAACTCAGTCTGCTGACTTTACCAGCCTCGCATAATAGAAACCATCCATTTGTTGCTCCCCTGGCGTTATCTGGCGCCCGGGTTTATCAACGGTTTCTGTTTTCACTATGGGCGATAACGAGGCATCTGGAGTGTCGGCGAGAAACTGCTGTATTTGCGCCATGTTCTCTTTTGGCAAAATAGAACATGTTGCATAAAGCAGCGTGCCGCCTGGCTT
This sequence comes from Alteromonas sp. G4i13, assembly GCF_054960505.1. Lineage (NCBI taxonomy): Bacteria > Pseudomonadati > Pseudomonadota > Gammaproteobacteria > Alteromonadales > Alteromonadaceae > Alteromonas > Alteromonas sp. G4i13. The sequence goes on from NZ_JBHNYX010000073.1 coordinate 1,735, forward strand.
TAATAGACCCCACAACGTTTCTAATATACGCCGTTGAAGCTGTGCTAAATTGTCGATGTCATTGGCTTTTCGAAGCCAGCGAATATCTGGGTGACGTCGAATCACGCCGGTAGCAGAGCAGGGGGCATCCAGTAATATTCTGTCGAAGGGCTTTCCGTCCCACCAGGTATCAGGATTAGCTGCATCACCTTGCTTGATATCGACAGTGTGCTTAAGGCGAGTCATGTTTTCTTCTACCCGTTTTAGGCGGGTAGCATCAGCATCAAGCGCTAATACGTACTGCGTATCAGGTGCAGACTCAACAATGTGCCCTGTTTTTCCGCCTGGTGCGGCGCAACAGTCTAGAATGCGTTCGTTCGCTTGAGGCTTTAGGTAATGTGCGGCTAATTGCGCTGCCCCATCTTGTACCGCAAAGTGACCTTTTTCAAAACCAGGCAGGGCAGTAATATCTTCTCGCTTAGTCAGAATTACCGCATCAGCGTGGTTTGCGCTAAGGGTATATTCAACCCCTGCTTTATCTAACGCCTGAGTAAATGCTGCCAAGGATGTTTGCAACTTATTTACGCGAAGCCAAATGGGGGCCATGGCATTCGTTTCAGTACGTACCTGCTCGGCGTCGTCACCATAGGCGTTCTCTATTGCCTTAAACAACCACTTTGGCAAGCCGCTGTTTATGATTGCGTCGTCTACAGGTTTGTCTGCAAGGTTCTCTCGCTGAAAATTACGCAGTACTGCATTAACTAACCCTTTTAATCCTGCGGCATTTAAATAAGACGCTGCAGCGACGGTTTCACCCACGGCGGCGTGGTTGCTAACGCGGGAAAAATTAAGCTGGTACAAACCAAGAAGAATAAGATGTTCTATGACTTTTTTGTTGCCTTTTAGAGGCCTATCCAACAAAGAGCGCAGCCAGTGCTGTAAAAGGGGAAGGCGACGCATTACCCCTAGTGACATCTCTTGAATCCATGCGTTATCTTTGGCGTTGTGTCTGCGCTGAACGCGCTCTAAGCACTCACGCGATGACTTGCCTTGCTCTAAAATTTGATAGATGACCCACGCACAATCTGCGCGCAGGTTCTTTTGTTTGGGAAGGGGTAATGGTTTCACGTTTAGTCCGCTTGTGTCAGACAACGGCCCACTTCAAACCACGTTTGGCGAGCATTGATAACGTCTGACGCTGGAAGCGCCTTTTTGCCAGGAATTTGAAGAGTTGTAATGCAAAGCGCATCGCGCCCCGTAGCGATAGTAATGCCCTCTTTATTGGCACTGACTACCGTACCTGGCGTGGCACCTTTATTTAAAGGAACAACGCTGGCAGACCATACTTTAACGTTCTGATCTTCGACCTGCATCCACGCTACAGGCCAAGGGTTGAAGGCGCGGATATTTCGCTCTATTTGCTCAGCATCGTCTGCCCAATTAATCAGGGCTTCTTCTTTTGATAGCTTTTTCGCGTAGGTCGCTTGAGAGTCGTCTTGTTTGGTGGGCGTGTAACGATCAAATTCATTAACGACCTCAACCAACGCTTGTGGTCCTAGCTCTGCAAGCTTTTCATATAAGGTGGCGCTGGTATCTTCAGAGGTAATAGGTAATGTTGCTATGTGAAGCATGTCACCCGTATCTAAACCTTCGTCCATTTGCATTATAGTTACGCCGGTCTCAGCGTCACCCGCCCAGATTGAACGCTGTATTGGTGCCGCGCCTCGCCACTTGGGCAGAATAGAGCCGTGCACGTTAATGCACCCTAGCTTAGGTGCATTTAACACCGCGGTAGGCAGTATCAGTCCGTAAGCAACCACTACCATTAAATCGGCATTGAGCGAGGCTAATTCTTCCTGAGCGTCTTGCGCTTTAAGCGACTGAGGCTGGTAAACTGGAATGGCGTTTTCTTCTGCTAATACTTTAACCGGACTGGCGGTAAGCTTTTTACCTCGCCCTGCGGGTCTATCAGGCTGAGTGTAAACAGCAATGACTTCGTGCTCGCTCTCGAGTAACGCTGATAGATGTTTAGCTGCAAAATCCGGAGTACCGGCAAAAATCACTTTCAATGGAGTTGTCACGTTATTCCTTAGGCTTTTGCAGCAAGACGCGCTTCTTTCTCAAGCTTTTTACGAATACGTTGGCGCTTGAGCGGTGAAAGGTAATCAATAAATAATTTGCCTTTTAGATGATCCAGCTCGTGCTGAATACAAATCGCTAACAAACCTTCTGCATCCAACTCAAAGCTTTCGCCATTCTGATCTAGCGCTTTTACGGTAATTGATTCGGCGCGCTCAACTTTCGCGTAATTACCCGGCACTGATAAACAGCCTTCTTCGCTAATCGTGGAGCCATCTTTACGAATGATTTCAGGGTTAATAAATACGCGTGGCTCGTTTTGATCTTCCGATACGTCCATTACAACAACTTGAACGTGGCGGTTAACTTGCGTTGCAGCAAGGCCAATACCGTTCTCGTCTTTCATGGTTTCGAACATGTCCGATACCAATTGTTTAATTTCGTCGTTAACCTCTTCAACCGGCTTAGCTACCGTGCGAAGACGTTCATCAGGAAAACTTAATACGTCTAAAATTGCCATTTCTCGCTTACTTCACCTTTTCGCTGTATAAATTCATATACGATCTAATTGCCAGCACACTTTACAGTGCTTATTAAGTTACTATTCTAACGTATATCGGGCTGTTTCGTGCAGTTTTTTACCGAAACCCTATTAGAATACCTAGTTATGCCGATATAGTGCTATTGTCTGAAAAATCAACAATAAGTGACAGTGAATAATTTGCAGGTGGTTAATTTGAAAAAGCGATTGATTTACGCGCGTCGTGCAGCATTGTTTATCTTAGGTGCACTGCTTTCTTTGCCTACCTTTGCGCTGCAGCTAAAAGAGAGCGCGCCAGAAACCTACACAGTAAAGCGTGGAGACACGCTATGGGCAATCGCTAACGTCTTTCTCAACGAGCCTTGGCTCTGGCCTGAATTATGGCGAACCAACACCCAAATCGACAATCCACACCTTATTTACCCGGGCGATGTTATCGTCGTTGGGTATGTTGATGGGCAGCCTGTATTAAGTGTAAAGCGCGACAAACCTTCCTATAAGCTTTCCCCGGCTACCGATAAGCGAGTAAAACCGAAGCCTGTTGATGTGTTGTCGTGGACAACTATCTCGCCATTTATAAGACAACATATGCTGCTAGACGAGGAAAGCTATGCTTCGCTACCTAAATTGCTGGGTAATCAGGATGGAAACGTAAGGTTTGCGTCTGATGATTTTGTGTTAAGCCAGCAACAATTCAGTACCGACGATCAGTACAGAGTTGTAAGAAAGCACGCTACGATTAGAAATCTTGATGGGGAAATCCTTGGTATTCAAGTTACCCATGTTTCAACAGCTTCACTAGTGGAAAAAGATGAAGGTAGCAACACGATGTTGCTTTTCATCGACGATGCGAACCAAGAAGCTAAGCGCGGTGATAAGTTAATGGCGGGTGGATTTGAACATCCTGAAGGCTTTGAACTTGTTCCGGCTACTTCGCAGCGAGGCGCAATAGTTGGAGATTTGCATGATCACGATTTACTTGGCAAATACGACGTTGTCATTCTTGATTTAGGCAGTATGGAAGTAGCGCCAGGTACGGTCCTGGGGCTTTACTCACAAGGTCCAGCCATTATTGACGAAGAAAGTCCACGCTATGTAGATGAACCCGGCGCTAACACTGGTGGTGAGTGGTTTATCGATACAGTATCGCAACCCGCGCTTAAAGTAGGTGAAGTGGTTGTGTTTAAAACATTTGATGCGGCAAGTTACGGATTAATAACGCGAGCGAACAAAGGGATAAAGCGCGGCTTTATTGTCGCAAAGCCCTAAGCGTTGCATGGTTCATTGTCGCTCGCATTAGGAGCGATAATGGCAACACAATCTTCTCAGTTAGACAGCGAAACATTAGCATGGATAGCGCTGGCTTCCGCTCAGCGTGTTTCACCTAAACTATGGCTACAGGCTCTCGAAAAGTATCAACTTTCTACTGTCGATTTAGGCAGCGACACGTCTTCGCTGCCTAACGAGGTTAAACAACTCACCAACAACATTTCACCGCCTCTTATTGATGCAGCAATAAACTGGCTGCAAGCGAGCGACAATAGACACATCGTGCCGTTGTCATCGCCTCACTATCCAGAATTACTTAAGCAATTGGATAGTCCGCCCCTCGCGCTATTTGCCACGGGAAACAAAGCGCTATTTCAAAAACCACAGATTGCTATAGTGGGAAGCAGAAGGGCCAGCCTCCAGGGTAAGCGTACCGCAACCGACATTGCTTATGGGTTATCTAGTAGCGGAGTTGTAGTGACGAGCGGCCTTGCCATGGGCATTGATAGCGCCGCACACCAAGGCGCCCTGTCTGGTAGCACCGGAACCATTGCGGTAATGGGTACGGGACCTGAAAAGGTATATCCGGCTAAAAATAGTAAGCTCTATGAAGCTATCAACAATGACGGAGGTGTCACCGTTACAGAGTTTTTTCCGGGGCAGGGACCTAAGCCTTGGCATTTTCCAAGGCGAAATCGAATTATCGCAGCGTTATCCCTTGGAACCTTAGTGGTAGAGGCAAAAATTAAGAGTGGCACCTTGATAACTGCGAATTTGGCCGCAGATATGGGGCGAGAAGTATTCGCTGTGCCAGGCAATATCGCTAACGCTTACGCTGAAGGTTGCCACTGGTTAATCCAACAGGGCGCCAAATTAGTAACAAATATAAGCGATATTCTCGATGAAGTTGGCGTTCAGCCTGAACAACTAGGCTTGAATGTTGACGAGCAAAACGAAAAAAGTACAGCGAATAGCTTGGCAACCGATAAATTATTAGCTAGTGTGGATTATGACATCACCGCTATTGATGTCATAGCCCAGCGCAATGCCTTATCTGTATCGCAAGCAATGGCATCATTATTAGAATATGAGTTGCGTGGTTTAGTGGCCGCTGTCCCTGGTGGTTACGTTAAATTGAGGGGAAAATAATATGTTCGATATCCTCATGTATCTGTTTGAAAACTTCATTCACAGTGAAACGGAAATTCGTGTTGACCAAGACGAGTTAACGGAAGAGCTTGTGCGCGCAGGATTTCATCACGATGAGATTTATAAAGCCCTCGCATGGTTAGAAAAGTTAGCGGCACTGCAAGAGACGGACATCAAACCGTACTTTTGCAAAGGTATTAGCACTAGCTTAAGCCGTATTTACACGCATGAAGAACAAATGCGTTTAGATGTGGAATGTCGCGGTTTTCTTATGTTCTTAGAACAGGTTAATGTGTTGGATGCCTCCACACGCGAAATGGTTATAGATCGCGTTATGGAGATTGATTCCAATGAATTTTGCTTGGAAGACCTGAAGTGGGTTGTGCTAATGGTACTATTCAACGTACCTGGCAAAGAGAAAGCCTACGCACAAATGGAAGATCTTTTGTTCGAAGAGCCAGATGGTGTTCTGCATTAATGCAGTTGTAGTCACTGGTATTTGAATCTTTACTTAAAAATGCGCTGTGAAATTACAGCGCGTTTAAGGCCTTAACGTCCAATACATGTCTAAAATAGACCATTCACTCTTTTCAGCGCACGAGCATGCTCTCGATGATAATTTCGGAGATTGCCCCGAGTGCGGTAAACCTCTTCATATAAAGAACAGTAAATCCGGCCCTTTTATCGGGTGTACGGGCTATCCGGAATGTAGCTTTAGTAAGCCACTTCACGATAAACAAACCACCATACTGAAAACCTTAGACGGTGTAGCCTGCCCTGAATGCGCATCCGACTTAGCCATAAAGAAAGGGCGGTTTGGCATGTTTATCGGCTGTACCAATTTTCCTTCATGCCATCACATAGAGCCCATTAAAGAAAAAGAAGATACTTTGGTGGATTGTCCAAAGTGTAAGAAAGGGCATCTAATCTCGCGTACTAACAAATACGGCAAACAGTTTTTTGCGTGCAACCATTATCCACAATGTCGATATGTGCTAAATTTCACGCCGGTTAATGAAAGCTGCCCAGACTGCGGTTGGGGAGTATTGATAGACAAAAAGGGGCAGTTACAGTGTCCTCAGCCGGCTTGCGGCTATAAAAAGTAATTATACGAACAACTATACGAAGAACTATACGTAGAGATTAAAACCATGTCTGATATCCAAAATGGGAACGTAAACACGTTTACCCCCGTTGAGGCTAACTCACCTGAAGTAGACCCTGTTGTTGCCGCATTCCAAGCTGGCAGTTTAATCGTTTATCCAACCGAAGCGGTAATGGGCATCGGATGTGACCCCGACAATGAAGCCGCTGTAAATGCGCTGTTAGAGATAAAACAGCGACCGGTAGAAAAGGGCGTGATCTTGATTGCTGCAAACTACAGTCAGCTACTGCCTTATGTTAACGATAACGCCATTCGCCCTGACAGACGCACCGATATTTTTTCGAGCTGGCCAGGCCCTAATACTTGGCTATTACCTAAGTCGTCATCTGCGCCAGTTTGGTTAACCGGCAAGCATAGTAAAATAGCGGTGCGCGTAACTAATCACCCTGTAGTAGTGGAATTGTGCAACAAGTTAGGTAAACCGTTAGTTTCTACAAGCGCTAACCTGACCGGCCAACCGCCAGCCATCACCACTGAAGAAGCAAAAGCCGTATTCGCTGATTCCGTCTTCTATGTCGAAGGGGAAGTAGGCGGTGCAACTAAACCCAGTACCATTCGCGATGGTGACACAGCAGAGGTAATAAGAGCATGACATCAGCAGAATTACTGGACGGTAAAAATGCCGCTGAAGTAATAGAACAAGTAAAAAGCTATTTACTAGGGCTGCAAGACACCATTTGCCAAACACTTGAACTTGCCGATGGTAAGGGCCAGTTTGTTGAAGACAGCTGGCAGCGAGAAGAAGGTGGCGGTGGCCGTTCTCGAGTACTAAAAAATGGTGCGGTGATTGAACAAGGCGGCGTTAACTTTTCTCATGTGTTTGGCAGTCAAATGCCTGCTTCAGCAACGGCTAATCGCCCTGAGCTTGCGGGAAGAAACTTTCAAGCAATGGGTGTATCACTCGTTATTCATCCACATAACCCGTATATCCCAACGTCACATGCTAATGTTCGCTTTTTTATTGCAGAAAAAGAGGGCGAAGCACCTATCTGGTGGTTTGGCGGCGGCTTCGACTTGACGCCATTTTATCCGTTTAAAGATGACGTTTTACACTGGCATGATACTGCTAAAAAATTATGTAAGCCGTTTGGCGATGATGTTTACCCTAAGTACAAAAAGTGGTGCGACGACTACTTTTACTTAAAGCATCGCAATGAAACTCGCGGAGTGGGCGGTTTATTCTTCGACGACCTGAATGAATGGGGCTTTGAACAGTCATTTGCATATATGCAGGCTGTTGGTAATGGCTTCATCGATGCTTACGTTCCTATTGTTGAACGTCGTAAGCAAACCGATTTCGGCGAAAGAGAGCGTGATTTCCAACTTTACCGCCGGGGCCGCTACGTTGAGTTTAACCTTGTATTCGACCGAGGCACTTTATTTGGACTGCAAACCGGCGGGCGTACTGAATCAATTCTAATGTCGATGCCGCCGCTCGCGCGCTGGGAGTATTGTTATACACCTGCACCGGGTAGCGCCGAAGCCAAGCTGACAGACTGGTTAAAACCTACTGATTGGTGATTAATTATTAAATAAGGCTGCGCTTAAATCCTTACGCGGACCGCCGATAGCAGCTTTCATCTTTAATGACTAAAAAACGCCGTATTAATGTTAATGCGGCGTTTTTTTGATCTACATCAAGGTGGAATATCATCTGTGTTTCAGTGAGTTATCAAACTTGCGCTGGATCAATGTTTCTCTTAACCACAGGCGTAAAGTATCGCCATCTTAATTAAACACAAAAGAGACACATCATGCGCAAACACTTTTTATCTGCATCTGCACTTTGCTTTACTCTTGCTGCACTCTCACCTTTAGCTAGCGCTCACCAGCAGGGCGACTGGATTGTTCGTGGCGGTCTTACTACCGTTGCTCCTGACGAATCTACCTCTAACATCGTCGCGGGTGGAACTGATCTTGGCGTTGCCCTTAATATCGATAACGATACTCAGCTAGGTCTAAACGTAGCGTACTTTATTACTGACAATATTAATATTGAGCTGCTTGCCGCAACGCCCTTTAAGCACGATGTGAATTTTTCTGTTGCTGACCCGTTAGGGACGGGTAACCAGCTTGGAGAAGTCACGCACCTTCCACCTACGCTTACCGCAAACTACTATTTTAATGATGCCAGCTCTGCGTTTCAGCCGTACATTGGTGCAGGTATCAACTATACCTTTATCTTTGATGAAGAGTTTACAGGTGCGAATGAAACAGCTGGCTTAAGCGACCTTTCGCTTGATAATTCATTTGGCTTGTCAGCACAGGTGGGAATGGATTACCAAATTGATACCAAATGGCATGTCAATGCATCGGTTCGATTCATTGATATAGATACCGAAGCCACCTTTAAAGTGGGTGATGCTGCTGGAAAGGTAAGTGATATTGAAATAGATCCTTGGGTGTATACCTTATCGGTGGGTTACACATTCTAATTATTAGTTCTACGCCTTATTAACTATTAGGCTTTCACAATTGCACTACTTTATGCGCCATAAAGAGCGTAGACAGTAACAGGGGAGTTGCGCGTTAAAAGGTTAATCCTTTCAACGCGCTTTTTTATTTTGTATTCACCATGTGATTGGCGAGTTGATCAAGTGCGTCTATCAACTGTTGAGCTAAGGCGATATCTTCAACCGTTTTAAACATGGCTTTTCGCATGCAATACATCCACTGCGCTTTTAACTCCGGTGTTACGGTATAAGGTAGGTGGCGTGCACGCAGACGCGGGTGGCCATACTGCTGCTGATAATCATCAGGACCACCAAGCCATAAACTTAAATAGAGAAAGAACACGTGGCGAATTCTGTCTAATGGCTGGGGGTGAATAGCTAGCAGTTCATTGGCGAGTGGATCGGTTTCCATTATGTCGTAAAACGTATTTGCTAATTCCCGTACTTTCTCCTCTCCACCTATACGTTCATATGGTGTACTCTGCGAAGCACGATTATCGCTTTTCTTCTTTATATTAAATAAGTCTCGTATTCCCATGAAAAAATTCGCTGTATTCGGAAATCCTATTGCACAGAGTTTATCACCAACTATCCATCAAATGTTTGCTGAACAAGTGGGAGAAAAGATTTCTTATGAAAAGATACTTGCGCCAGTAGACGGTTTTGTAGATGCCGCCAACGCGTTTTTAGCTCAGGAAGGCGCGGTAGGTTGTAACGTCACCATGCCTTTTAAGCTTGATGCATTCAACTTGGCAAAGGTAGACGACCAAGCAGCCAAAGATGCACAAGCTGTTAATACGCTAATGAATGGTGACAGCGGTGAAATATGGGGATTCAACACTGATGGTGTAGGGCTGGTAAACGACTTGCTTAACAGCGGTGTGGAAATTAAGGGTAAGCGCGTGTTGCTTATTGGTGCCGGCGGCGCTGCTCGTGGCGTAATCTCCCCGTTATTAAAAGCAGGGGCCGCCTCTTTAACCATCACCAATAGAACCAAAGCGAAAGCTGAGGAAGTGGCAAGCGCCGCTTCAAACGCTAAAGTGCAGGTGGCTGCGCTTGAAGATATCGCAGATGTTGCGCCTCATATTATTATCAATTCAACAGCCGCCAGTTTAAGCAATGAATTGCCGTGCCGTTTAAATGATGGTGTTTTACAAAACTGTGAAGTGGTGTACGACATGGTTTATAAAAACTCACCCACGCGCTTTATGAGAGAGGCGGCCGAACTTGGTGTTAAAACACAAATAGATGGGTTAGGGATGCTGGTTGAGCAAGCGGCTGAAGCATTCTACATATGGACACAAAAGCGCCCCGATACTTCAGATATTGTAAAACGTGTCAGGGCTATCGTTGAGCAAGGTGAGAAGCGAAACTAGTTCGCTTCTTCAAGGTACTCATCTTTCAATACAACATAGTTAACGGCAGATTGTTTCAGGAATGCCATTTCAGCGTCGTTGAGCGGTCTTTTCTTTTGCATGGGGTTCCCAACGTAAAGAAATCCGCTTTCTAGCCTTTTGTTCGGCGGTACTAATGTACCTGCACCAATAAACACATCGTCTTCAACAACAACACCATCCATTACAATAGCGCCCATGCCAACGAGAATTCGATTACCCAACTGGCAGCCGTGCAGCATACACTTATGCCCAACGGTAACGTCCTCACCAATAATAAGTGGGAAGCCGTTGGGGTTTTTCTCAGATTTACGGGTAACGTGTAAAACACTGCCATCTTGAATATTAGAACGGGCGCCAATACGAATTTTGTTCACGTCGCCACGGGCTGCAACCAGCGGCCAAATACTCGCATCATCTTCTAAAACTACATCACCGACGATTCTTGCCGAGCCATCAATATAGACATTCTTTCCTAATGTAGGCGAAACACCTTTAAAACTATCAATCGATTTATGCATTACACACTCATATAAATTGCGCAGAAAGTGAATTACGCAAACTCTAACAGCAATGCCGATGAGTTGGTACTAGTAGGGTGGTTACAGAGCCTACCTGTAATGCTTTAAGCAACAGGTAACTATCTTGGGGTAGCAACACGCGAAGAGGAGGGTAGTAAATCACAAGGAGAAAAATGATAATGTAGCTTGCTAATAGAATTTATCGAGACGTTGTAATGCCCAAGCGCTATGTATTTTTCACTGCCCTTTCCTATGCGTATCCTATTTATAGACCACTACAAGAGGCCATTAGGGCTAGAGGTGACGAAGTAGCGTGGTTTTTGGAAGGAGAATGTCCCGATCTATTGAAGCCTGATGAAATTCGCCTTCATACTATTAATGATGTTATTGAATACAACCCCTTAGCCATATTTGCGTGTGGAAATATCATCTATCACTTTTTGCCAGGTATAAAGGTATCAGTATTTCACGGTTACCCGATTGGCAAGCGGGGGGAGAAGAGTAGCGCTACAGATGATCACTTCTCTATTCGCGGGTGGTTTGATATGTACTGTACTCAGGGGCCAAGTAGCACAGAGTATTTTAAGCAGCTTGAAGCAAAGCATCAGTTTTTTAAAGTGTATCAAACAGGTTGGGCTAAAGTGGATGACTACTTTTCTTCATATAAGAAGGAAAACGATGTTCCCACTATTCTCTACGCCACCACTTTTTCTAGAGGCATTACCTCTGCTCCTGTACTTGTCGATACAATTAGTAGGTTAGTGAAAGAAAAGAAATGGAATTGGCGTTTAACATTCCATCCCAAACTCAACGATCAAGCACTATTAGATAGATATCGTGCGCTGGCAGATGAATATAGTAACGTTACGTTTGTCGATAATGTGCGTCTTGAAGACTTTCAGCAATCAGATGTCATGTTGTGTGACAGCAGCTCTATAATTTTAGAGTTTATGATGATGAACAAACCTGTTGTCACTTATCGCAATACAAACCCCGGACAACATTTACTTAATGTCACAGAAGTAAGCGAAGTAGAAAACGCCATTGAAACTGCATTAACGCGACCAGCATCATTAATGAAAGAGGTTAATGACTTTGCCCATTATCATGAAGCCTATAGAGATGGACATAATTGCGAACGTATTTTAGATGCAGTCGATGACTTTAATAGTAACTATAAAGGTAAGATAAAAGCTAAGCCGCTTAACCTTTGGCGCAAGTTCAGGTTAAGGAATAAGCTGAAATACTGGAAATAGTTGGTATTTTGAGCGTTCAAAACGAATATGACACTTTTTTTAAAATAAG